>JANWKX010000129.1 GCA_025451145.1 Vampirovibrionales bacterium | reverse complement strand
TCCAAAACCACTTCATCGCCGCTGTCGACAGCCAATAATTTCCATCGCCATAGGCTTTATAAGAGTCGGTCTCAAAATTGGCCGCCGTCACCGGGTAGAACATCATTTGATAAATGATCTTAGGCCCACGCCGGTCCTTGGCCATCAGCGTTACCGCGGCCACCATATTGCCGCCCACGCTATCTCCCGCAACAACCAGTTTTGAGGCATCAATATTTAAGGAAGGGCCATTTTCTGCAACATAGCGGGTTGCGGCATACGCTTCTTCGATGGGGACAGGATATTGCGCTTCCGGCGAGGGGGTATAATCGACAAAAACCACGGCCGCCTGAGCGCCATTGGCAATTTCCCGGATCAGCCGGTCATGAGTCGTTTTATCGCCCAATATCCATCCACCGCCATGGAAGTACATCACGGCAGGCAACTGCGCTTTAACGCCTTGCGGTCTGACGATGCGAACGTTCACCTTGCCTTTGGGACCCACTGGAAACGTGAGATCCTCAATATCCGCTGGTAATTTGGTCACAGGCGATTCTTGTATTTTCAATAGAACTTTTCGCGCCTCTGTTGGCGAAAGTTCAAAAAGGGGCGGACCGCCCTGCGCCTTAATCTTATCGAGAAATGCTTGTGCTTTAGGTCCAAGGATAGGTTTGGTTATCGTGACATTGGCCATGAGTTTTATCCCTCCATTCCTGATGAATAGGGAATATATAGCCTCTCGAAAACAGAATATCTATTCATCCCATGTCTGATGAAAAATCACCTGACCTAGACCGGCCCCCCATGGATATATTGGGCAATTCAGCCTAAGACGGACAATTCTGCATCAGAAAGTCCCTTGATTTAAATCAAGGCTTTCATCAGGCAATCTTCCAAGAATAGGAAGGGTACATCAGTTTCATTTAAAAAGGAGATTGCCAAAATGAGTGAATGGCATATCAATGCTAAAATAAAGACGTTTGAGACAGTATTCGCGACTTGGGGAAACAGTTAACATGAGCTACCGTAGACTATGGATTGCTTTAATACTGGTTATCACCGCTTCTTTTGCGGTGCTCTGTTATTACGGATGGGATATCTATAACCAGGCTCCGCCCATTTTCAAGCAGGTTGTCAGCCAGGAGGGGCAAGTGCTCTTTACCCGGCAAGATATCCAGGACGGGCAAAATATTTGGCAGGCGATGGGAGGCCAGGAAGTCGGATCCCTTTGGGGCCATGGCTCCTATGTAGCGCCAGACTGGTCTGCTGATTGGATTCACCGAGAAGCTGAGTTTTATTTAAACCACTGGGCAAAGCAGGATTACGGCCTGAATGATTATCATCAGCTCAATCCGGAACAATTCGGGGCATTAAAGGCCCGGCTAAGCCAATTGATGAGAACCAATACCTATGATCCAAAAACCAAGACCCTAACCCTTTCTCCTCTGAGAATTGAGGCGATTCAAACCGTTGGCGCCCATTATGCCGCCTTGTTCGGCAATAGTACGGAGCCAACCATCGAAAAACTGAGAGATGCTTACGCCATCCCCCCGGGTAAAATCCCCGAGGCCGTAAACCAGCAGAAATTTAATGACTTCCTGTACTGGGCCTCATGGGCCGCTTCAACCAATCGGCCAGGAAAAACCATTACCTATACCCAGAACTGGCCGCCGGAATCGCTCATTAACAACCAACCGTCCGGCGCCATTGTGGTTTGGTCCGTCATTAGCTTTGTGCTATTACTGGCCGGTATTGGGGCTTTGGCCTGGTATTATGCCGCCAATCGAGGCAATAGCAACGGCGAATCAGAGATCGCTAAAGCCGATCCACTGCTCGCCTTATCACCCACCCCATCGATGAAGGCCACACTTAAATATTTTTGGGTTGTAATGGGCCTCATTGTGGTTCAAGTGGGTCTTGGAGCGGTTACCGCCCATTACGGCGTTGAAGGAAACGCCTTTTACGGTATTCCTCTTTCCAAATGGCTGCCTTATTCCGTGACCCGGACCTGGCACACCCAATTGGCAATCTTTTGGATAGCGACAGCCTGGCTGGCCACCGGATTGTTTGTGGCCCCTGCCATTTCCGGCCATGAGCCCCGTTTTCAAAAGGCCGGTGTCAACTTTCTCTTTGTGTGTCTGCTCATTATCGTCGTAGGCTCCTTGGCGGGAGAGTGGCTCTCGATTCAACACCACATGGATTTGCTATCCAGCTTCTGGTTTGGAACCCAAGGCTATGAATATGTTGACTTGGGCCGCTTCTGGCAAGGATTTTTGCTGGTCGGCCTGTTCTTATGGCTTGCGCTGGTCTGGCGAGCCATTAAACCCGCTTTCAAGCAGGCTGGTGATAGCAAAAACCTGTTAGCCCTTTTTGTCATCGCCTCCGCCGCCATTCCCATTTTCTATGTCCCTGGGTTCTTCTATGGGCATCATAGTAATTTGGCCATTGCCGAATACTGGCGCTGGTGGGTTGTTCACCTTTGGGTCGAAGGCTTTTTTGAAGTCTTTGCCACGGTGGTCATTGCCTTTCTGTTTACCCGGATGGGACTTTTACGGGTCAGACTGGCGACAGCCGCCGTTTTATTCTCAACCAGTGTCTTTCTGGCCGGAGGTATCATCGGAACCTTCCACCACTTGTATTTTTCCGGCACCCCGACTGCTGTCATAGCATTAGGCGCATCCTTCAGCGCGTTGGAAGTGGTCCCCCTGGTCCTGATGGGATTTGAAGCCTATGAAAATCTGTCACTCACACGGGTTCATCAGTGGGTTGAAGCCTATAAATGGCCCATTTACTGCTTTATTGCCGTTGGATTCTGGAATCTGGTAGGCGCTGGCCTGTTTGGCTTCCTGATTAACCCACCCATCGCGCTCTATTACATGCAAGGGCTCAATACCACGGCAGTTCATGCCCATACGGCCCTCTTCGGGGTCTACGGCATCCTGGGTATCGGACTCATGCTATTCTGTCTCAAGGGATTAGCGACCCATCACGTTTGGCGAACCAAATGGCTGGCCTTTGGATTTTGGTCCATCAACATTGGGCTTGCCCTGATGGTCCTGCTGTCGGATCTGCCGCGGGGCCTGATGCAGACCTGGGCCAGTGTTGAGCATGGCATGTGGTATGCCCGATCGGCTGAATTCACCCACACGCCCCTGATGGATATTTTAAGATGGCTCCGAGTCATTGGTGATACAATATTTGCAGTCGGAGCCTTCGCCATTGGATGGTTTGTGCTTGGATTAAAAACCGGTTGGTCTGTCACAGAGCGTATGGATAAGACTATTGAAAAACCCTAGATATGGATACGAATGGGCCTGAATGATATCGAGATTGCCAATGCGCTTCAAACGTTTTATTACTTTGAGTCCCTGACGCTTGATCAGCTAAAAGCGATTTCATCCATTGTCCAAACACATCAATACGACGCTGGGGAATCGGTTTTCAGCGAAGGTCAAAAAGCCCTTTCGTTTTATTTGGTGCTTTCCGGGCAAGTCCAGGTGTATAAGATTTCCAAAGAAGGAAAGGAAATCGTGTTACACCTGGTCGGCCCTGGTGAAAGCTTTGCGGAGTTCCCCTTCTTCACCGAAATGGAAACCTACCCGGCCAACGCCATTTGTCTCCAGCCATCCCTAATCCTGGCCATTAACGGGGCTACCTTTCGAGAAGTGGCCCGGCAAAACCCGGATATCATGTTTCGGATTACCGCCCAGCTCGCCAAGCGGCTCAAGGAATTCAACGAATTCATTGAGGATCTGTCTTTGCGAAACGTGGATTCCCGTGTGGCCAAGTATCTGCTGAGTATTAGCGAAAACAGTCCTGAAAAAGCTGTGGTTCGCGTTCACAAGAAAACCCTGGCTGCCATTGTAGGCACGGTGCCTGAAACCCTATCCAGGTGCTTCAAACGCATGTCTGGTGACCACCTGATTGAGGTCCACGAGCACCATATCAAGATACTAGACCGCTCGGCCCTCAAGACGATGGCCAGTATCGATTAGGTTAAACGCAAGACTTGGAGCCTAATTCACTCACCCTTTGAAGGGCTCTGATAAACAGGATGTTGTTTTCTTTGTGGATATGCTGATGCAAGTCAGCTTCCAGTTCCACTAGGCCATCATACATGGCCCGGTAGGTGTTGCAGGCATCTTCCGGGGGCGTGTAGTCTTGGGTTAATTGACGCAAGGCTTCAAGCTGCGCCCCGGTCTCTTCATGTTCACGTGTCATCACCTGAACCGGGTTATTAATACTGCCGCAATGAAATTGAGGCGCTTCTTCCGCAGTTGCAAGCTGGTGGATATAAGGAAACAGTGCCATTTCCTCTTTTTCCATGTGCATCAGCAGTTCCGTCTGCATGGTGGTATAAACCTTTTTAATCTCCAACAATTCTGGATGATTATCCCCATGAACCCGCGCCACTTTCTCCACCATTCTGGAGAGCCGCTCCAGAGCTTCCTTGGTATACACATGGTGAACATCCAAAATATGATCCACCACGTCATTGAGCGGCGCATGGCGTAAATCCGGCCCGGTCGAATCATTTTTCTGCTGATCAAAGACCATCAGCTCCCCTAGAATGGATTGGCTATCCAGCCCTTTGGCAAGACAAACTTCTTCCAATGTTTTTTTCCCGCCACAGCAATAATCAACCCCCAAGGTCTCAAAAAATTTGCTACGATTCGGCTTTTCGGCCACCATTTCCCCGATGGTTCTTTGGGTATTCAGCGCACTCATGGGTTCATCTCCTTATTGTTATTAAAGTACACCTTTATTATTCAAATTTGGCCGCTTTAAAGCCTTGACTTTAATCAAGTCACTTTCATCCCAATGGCGCTAATCTGCATGATAGAGTCCCTCTACTGATTTAATCGTGGTCGGTCTCTTCATGATCGACTTTCAACCAGCGGGGTTTCCAATGAAAAACCCAAGAAAATGAGCATCAATAGAGAATAGAGACGCCCAGAAAGGAGCCAAAACAATGAGTACCATTCATCAACATCAAAACCATGAGTTGACGCAAGGTTCCGGGGAGAACGCTTCAATCTTATGTCCCAAAATGAGCGCCATTTTAGAACTCCTGGGAAACAGGCAGTTCCTATTGGCCGTTCTCATGCCGCTTGGCTCAATTCTATTGGGGCTGACCGTTGCAGCCGTTTCCAATTGGGCGAATAACGGGCGAATACTTTGATTTTATTCACAGATAGCAATTTTTATTTTTCAGGGGTGTTCTTATTTTAAACGTATTGATTTAAATTAAGAAGGATACCCATGATGTCCCCTCTCTCACCATTATCCCCTGGTAATCGTCTGCTCAGTCGCCCGTCAGCGTTAACTCAAAATCAACCCCCAAGGGCCTTATCCTTATCAGCATTGCACCATCCATTGTTCTGTGGGTTGAATCAATCTGAGGAACTCGCGTTCAAAGCCAAACTGGCTTTCTTTAGAAAACAGTTAAAAGGCGCCCAACTCGTTCCAAATTCTCCCAAAATAGAAAAAGATTCTAATTGGAGAGAGGAACTGACTTTCCAGTTATCTAATGCGCCAAAAGGGTTGGGCAGACATTTACTTCCTGTTCTCAGGCTTCTTCCGGCCAAATTGGGAGGCCGTAAGGCTTGGGACATCTTTAAAGTAGAAATGCCTGCTCATTTTTATGATCCCAGCGCACCCACCGGGTTGGGTGCAAGCTATACCATTACCAATCAAGGGACTCAGGAGCGGCTTACAATTCTCTTGAATGACGCCCATCAATCTTATGTGTATTGGACCGATGGCAAAACCATGGGCCCGCAAACCCTTCACTTAAGACAACAAGATTCTGAAGCGGCACAATGGGGTACAATCCGAGCTGAAGCATTGAAACTGCTTCAGCAATATGAAATAACCCGCCCTGCCTCTTGCGTTATCCGCTCCGGAGAAGACCTGGCAGCCTACTTGAAACTAATGCTGCCGCTTTATCCCCAAGATACAGAACTTTCTGTTGGACGGATTGCCCCCAAAAAACCTCAAATAGGTGTTCTGATAGATCCTAAATTGGATCAAACCAGTCGCCACCAGGGAAAATTCAGAATCCATCAGGGGCAGCTTCAATATCAGGCTATTCCACGCCAATCTGGGTCCGACGAAGATGATTCAGAAACCAGGCTTGGCTCACACCTCTATTCATCCAGCTCTGATGAGCCAGTTACCCTTAAAGACGATTCATGGCATGACATACATCCAGGCAATCGATTGATTCTTGGTAAGTATAAGGTGCAGGAGCATGCTGCTGGTAGCCTGAGTTTAGATCTCCAGTTTTAAGCTTAAGGTGGCTTCCAGGCTTCAACGAAGCCGCTGCATTTATTTACAAACCAGGCGGCTCTGGATTGATGAATAGCGCCAGATTTGCGATAATAACCGTTAATTGCGCTGATTTCGGTTTAAAATAAAAACCATGTCAGGCCTTTGGAAGCAGTTTGAGGATC
>JANWKX010000128.1 GCA_025451145.1 Vampirovibrionales bacterium | reverse complement strand
GGAATCGATTCTGCGTAACATGGTCGATGCGGCCATGACAGCCGTCGCCAAAGAACTGGCGGTCTATGAGAATTCTAGAGCATCTTAAATGAGCTATTCGCGACCAGTAGGGCCTTTATGAATCTTTCTTGGCTAAGACAGGACCTTTGCTGGCATGCTTCTGATAATTCGTAAATCCCATCCGCTGGTATAAAGGATCAAACCAGGGAGAATGAGCCACGCAGGCGTACGCTTCCTGCTTAAGAATCTTGACCCCCGTCATGGTCACAGCGCCTTGATGGATGGCTCGGGGTGGAAGCTCTTCTAAAGTATGAAAGCCATCACCACCGTATTGATCAGACGTCAAATCGTATTCTTTCCCATCGACTGCTTTATACCAGTAGTGAACATCTTCCTTGGGTTCACCATTTAGGTTGAGAGCAACGACGGCACGAATGACGGTGCCGCCATATTTTTGTTGAAGGTAGTTAGAAACGCCTGCACAATGGCCGGTCAGTTTTGAAATCCCTTGGCAAAGTTCATACCGCCCCGCATCATTGGCGCTATCCTGACCTGCTGCTTGTAAAAGGCGATCTCTTTCGGCTCTAAGAACTTGCTCTGAAGGTGAAACGCTTCCAAAACGCAGCCTTCGATATTGACCTAATCTCAACGGATTTGCAATTGGGATCTGTGAAATTAACATTTATACCCGCCTCCTTCCAGGTTAAGCCCAGAGAAAATCATACCTATCGCAATAGCTTACCTCCAGAAAAAGCCAATTCAACCCGAATGATACTCCTAACAACTGCTGGAAAAACAGTTTAAAGAACTCATTGATTGCGCATGAGACCATTTGAATCCAGCTTTACAGTCATTTACCTTTTTAGGTCCTTGCGATAGCGCGATTTTATCGTTTTGTTTCAAAAGGGTTGTAAATATAAATTCATTGTTCTATAATGCCTAACCAGTAGATTCCTACTGAATTAGCAAAAACCAAAGTTGACCTTCTGATGACATCCTCTGCTCAAAATCAGCAATATAAACAGTTTGACGCCACATTGACGCCTCAGCACAATGTGGGCTTTGGTTTTTATAGCTTTTATTACTTTTACTTTTTTACCTCGTGAGGTAAGCCGGTTTCGTTTGTAACAACTTTTCAGAATCCCAAACCGCTGACCTCACAAAAAATGGCTCAGCGGTTTTTATATGTGTGCATAATAGATAAGGAGCCATCCAATGACTGAACGAAAAGTCCTAAAACCTAAACCGAACGCTAAGGTCCAAATTACCGCTGACATTGCCTGTGGTGAAGGACAACCACTCTGGATCGTTGCCGGGCCTTGTGCCGTAGAAGGCGCCAGCCAATTGGAAGCAACCGCCCAGGCCCTCCTTCAAAACGGCGTGTCTTCGCTTCGGGGAGGCGCCTTCAAACCCAGAACCTCTCCTTACACCTTCCAAGGCATGGGAGAGGAAGGCTTGCAACTCTTGGATGGGATTCGCCAGAATCACCAAATCGCCGTGGTAACAGAAGTCATGGCCATTGAGCAAATCGAAGTAGTGAGCCAGCATGCCGATGTCATTCAGGTGGGCAGTCGCAACATGCAGAACTTTTCGCTCCTTAAAGCCTTAGGTGAACTGGATAAGCCCATTTTACTAAAGCGTGGACTGGCTTCAACACTCGATGAGTTCTTATGGGCTGCCGAATACATCCTGGCCGGTGGCAATGACAAGGTTATCTTATGCGAACGGGGCATCCGAAGCTTCGATCCTGAAACCCGTAATGTGCTGGACTTAGGCGGTGTTGCCGTCCTCAAAGAAAAGACCCATCTGCCGGTCATTGTCGATCCAAGCCATGCCGCCGGACGTCGTGACATTATCACGGCATTGTCCCGCGCCGCCATTGCCGTAGGCGCTGATGGCCTGATTGTAGAAATCCATCCCAATCCTCAGGCTTCTGTCAGTGATGCCGCCCAAGCGCTCTCATTAGACGATTTTACGGCATTAATGACATCACTCGATCCGATTGCTCAGGCCATGGGCCGTTCCTTACGCCAGCCTGCCCTGGTCAAAGCCTGATTAAATGTCCAGCGCGTTTAAAGAGATGCCATTTCAGAGAGTGGCCTTTATCGGTCTAGGCCTGATTGGCGGCTCCATGGCAAAACGAGTTCGCCAGGCCTTGCCTCAAACCGAGATTGCAGCAATAGATACCCAATCCGTGCTGGATTCCGCCTTGGCGATGGGTGTGATTCATCAGCCTTTTGAAACCATTAGCCAGATGCTCGCCTTCGAGCCGGACTTGATCATCCTGGGGACCCACCTGCATCCGAGTTATGCCCTTTTACAAGAGTTGGCAACTCATGCTCAACAGCCTTTAGACGTCATGGATCTCGGAAGCGTTAAGGCGAAAATCTGCCAAATGGCCGAATCATTACCCGAGACTATTGATTTTATCGGTGGTCATCCATTGGCAGGCCGTGAAATCAGTGGTTTTGAACAGAGCCGCGAGGATTTGTTTCTCGGAAAACGGTTTCTGTTGACGCCATGCCTCACAACCTCAGAGCCCTTCCAGGCTGCAGTAATGTCTTGGTTGGAAATGATTCAAATGGTTCCGATGGTGATGGAACCGGTCGCTCATGATCAGCTCATGGCCCTGGTCAGCCATTTTCCGCAATTTTATGCCATTGCCCTGGCAAATCTCATAAATGAACATCAGCCGGAAACAACACTTCGGTTTTTAGGGGGTGGAATTGATGATCAAATGCGATTGATGGCAAGCCCAGAAAACGTTTGGGAAGACATCTTCGACGATAACCAAACCCACTTACTAGATATCTTGGATCAGTTTTCTAAAATCCTGGAAACGATGAAACAATCGGTGAAAACAGGGCAATTGCGCCAGCATTTTGAAACAAGCCACCAGGTTCATGCACTGTATAAAAGTTATAAAATGACTGTTTCTCCTTAAAAAACAAGATAGATGTCTTTTAAAGGCAGCTCGCTTAGAATAGTGATCTCAAGTCATTATCAGCCCTCTAAGGGAGAGAGATTCGATGCGTTCTGTGACACGATGTGCTTGGGCCACCCGTGAGCCGAACTTAACCTATCACGATCTTGAGTGGGGTGTTCCCGTTCATGAGGACCGATTACTCTTCGAGTTTCTCATACTGGAAGGCGCCCAGGCGGGCTTAAGCTGGGAAACCGTTTTGAAGAAGCGCGACAACTACAGATCCGCTTTTGAGGGGTTTGATCCCGTTAAAGTCGCCGCCTACAATACCCCAAAAGTTGAGGCCCTGTTATCGGATCCAGGCATTATCCGAAACCGCCTGAAAATATTGGCAACCATTCAAAATGCCCAAGCCTTTCTGAAAATCCAAGACACCTTGGGCAGTTTTGATCACTATCTTTGGCAGTTTGTTTCAGGGAAGCCGATTGTTAACCAATGGGAATCCCACCAGGAGGTCCCTGCTTCAACGGCCCTGTCCGATGCCTTGAGCAAAGACTTAAAACAGAAAGGCTTCAAGTTTGTGGGCTCAACCATCTGCTACTCGTTTATGCAGGCTGTGGGAATGATCAACGATCACACCATCGACTGCTTTCGTCATCACGAGCTGATTGCGACACCCTGAGGTTGATGCGCCAGGATTGCTGGGATTTGGGATGAAATGGCGACAGCTTGCGCTCTCAGTTCAGCCACGGCAATCGTTTCCCAAAATAACCCTTTTAGAAGTGGGCCGATGGCGTAGAGGCCTTCAACAGACTGGCCCGTCTTATCAACCACCTGATATTGTTGATCGGCTAAAAGCCCAAGACCAAGCGGATCTGCTGTAATGAGCCCTTGGCTAAATAGGCTTTTGATGAGTGGATCTTTCATTTTATCCAAACGGGTATCCGGACCGATACAATTGACCACCAAGGCGGCTTCAAGTTCTACCAACACCGATCGATGCCGAGGCTTCATGCGAATCATCGCCTTGCTTTCTTGAATCGCCATGCTTTTAATTCTGCCGGCATAGACCTTCAGTTGGCCACTTTGTTGTAATGCGTCTAGCTGAGAGCCAATCTGAGGCGCGATTAAATGTCGATGGATGTCCCAATAGGGTCTTAAGTGGCGAATAAACTGTCGCCTCTCCGCCAGAGACCATCCGCTCCAAATCACTTGGTTAAAAGGACGTAAAGCCGAAATGACATCTTGCCAGTGGCCACCTGCGTTTAGGCATTCTTGGCAGGCTTTTCGTAAAAGCCTGCTTAAGGCTAAAGGGGATTGGTTGAGTGGATCAAAGGTCAAAGCAACAGGTTCCGGAACTGAAGGGTGAGCATGGGGCAGGAGGCCGTGTCTGGAAACAGCCATCATTTGCCCTTGGTAACCCGATTCAACCAGTTCTAAAACCTTGTCCACCATCGTTAATCCAGTTCCAATGAGCAAAACAGGCTGATGGTGAATCACTTCTTTTCGGTTGGGCAAGGCTTGATGCCAAGGGTTTTGAATATACCTATCGCTGTGAAGCAGTGTTTCATCGATAAAGGTCGGGTTTGTCGGTGGAAAATTCCCCATGGCCAAAACCACCGCACTCACTGTCAAGCTATGTCCTGATTTGAGCTGAAGCAGGTATTGCGATTCATTTGCGGTTTCAAGGGCTAAAACTTCATCTTGAATCTTTCGAAAAGTCGTATTGAACCGCTTTTGAGCCTCCGCCTCCTGAAGAATAGTAGCCAGGTATTGGGCATAAATCATCCGCGGAATATAAGAGGCTGCATCATAAACAGGGTATTGTTTCTTTAGCCACTGAAGCAGATGATCCGGCTGATCCGGAAAAGCACTCATTTTACCGGCAGTGACGTTGAGTAAATGAACCGGATTTTCGGTGCTGTATGCAGCCCCTTGGGCAAACGGGTTTTGACGCTCAACTAGGGTGATTTCAACCGGCTCCTGCCAAGGTTGTTTCAGCAAGTGAACCGCAACAATAGCCCCACTGAATCCTGCCCCAATAATCACAATATGCTTCATAACAAATGCTTTCCTAAACTAAAAATGCTTAATGGCCTTGATATTGGATTATTGTAAGGTTAATACCTGCATCTCGTAAAATTCGAAATTTTTATGCCGGAATTAAAATGGCTTATCCAATTGATTTGGTAAAATCGGCTAAAGCGTAGGGTTGGGCTGTTTTG
>JANWKX010000127.1 GCA_025451145.1 Vampirovibrionales bacterium | reverse complement strand
TGGCCAACAACCTGGATTATGTGTATCAGATTCTGGCTACAGGTTCAGCCCATGCCCGTGAGGTGTGTGAAGTCACCTTACAAGAGGTTCGGGCCGCCATGAAGCTGTTTGATCCGACTCACACCCTAGCCTCTTCTGCCAAGGGCTAAACGGATTTTTTGACTTTGGCCATGTAAAACCCGTCATGAGTGGAACTGGGCAAAATTTGGCGCTCTGTCATCAATGTAGCCTGGTTCTGTTGCTGTAAAAAGGTTTGAATCACTTGCTGATTTTCATCAGCATCAATGCTACATGTGCTGTAGACCAAAGTGCCTTCTGGCTTTAATCGGCCAAAAGCCTCATGAAGCAAAGCCAATTGGGTTTTGGCAAAGGCTGTAAATTGATTTTCCCTTAACGCCATAAGAATTTCAGGATGTTTGCCAAGCGTCCCAGTCCCGGTACATGGGGCATCAATGAGGATTTTATCGAAGTCACCAAGCTCCTGATCCAGGCTTTCTGCAGATTGGACTCGCGTTTCCACAATGAGAGCCTTGAGTCGCCCGGTGTTCTCCAGGAGTTTTTCAAGCCGCTTTTGAGAGACATCGACGGCAACAATCCGACCTTGATTCTTCATAAGTGCCGCCAAGTGGGTTGTTTTGCCTCCCGGCGCGGCACCGATATCCAAAACGGACTCTCCAGGCGCAGGATTCAGAAACGGGGCAACCTGGGCCGAGGATTCATCCTGGATCATAAACCAACCGGCCTCATATCCCGGAAGGGTCCGGGGATCGCCCATGGCCTGGTTAAGAATCAGGGCTTCCGGGAGAGTTTCCGAAGACGTAAAATCAATATTGGCATCTCTTAAAGCCAGATGATATTCAGTAACTGAGATGACCAAGGTGTTAATTCGGAGCGTTAGCCGGGGGATTTGCTGGTAGGCTGCCACAATTTCGGCCATTTCAGGCGGTGAATACTGTTGTTGTAATCGATGAAGCAACCAGGAGGGGAACTGATATTCCAAATCCGTTGGGAACGCTTTTCCCTGGCGAATATGCTTTTGAAGCAGTGCATTAATAAAGCCTCTGGCTTTTTTCCCTAACCCGACTTCACCTGCCAAATCCAGCGTGGAAGAGACTGCGGCATAATCGGGAATGTTATCCATAAAGGAAAGCTGAAATAATCCCATTCGCAATAACGTCTTGGTGCGGGAATCCATCTTCACCAAGGGTAAATGGCTTAAGGATTCAATGAGATGCGTCAAGCCAAACCAGTGACGAAGGACGCCATAGGTCAAATAGGTCCCCAATCGTCGATCTTCAGCAGATATCCTTGAGGCTTGATATCCGGCATCCAGCAAATTTTCGACATGAAGGCGCTTTTGACCCGATTTTTCAAATCGTTCAAGAATCGTCAGAACCAAATGGCGTACGGATAAGGGCTTTGTCGGCATGAAGCTATCTCACGTGGTGCTTTTCGATGGGTAGCCAATACCCTTCAATAGGTAGCTTAAACATAGAATTTCATAAAGCCTGCATCATTTTCAAAACTATCCTAAAGGTCAAATGTGCTTGTCACCCTTTACATTTTTGGGTACGGTATAGGGTATTATTCAAGGGATATGAAGGAGTTGACTTTGGAACGATCGTTTGGACGGAGCGCCGATGAAATACGGCCAGTGACCATTACCCGGCATTACACCAAATATGCCCCAGGATCGGTGTTGATTGCCATTGGAGATACCAAAGTCCTGGTGACTGCCACTATTGAGGAACGTACGCCTCGGCATGTGGTGGATGAAAACACGGGTTGGCTTACTGCCGAATACTCTCTGTTACCGGGCTCAACCCAAACCCGGGCCAATCGGGAACGGATGAAAATTTCCGGCAGAACCCAGGAGATTCAGCGTCTAATTGGCAGAAGCTTAAGGGCCTGTATCGATTTGACGCGCTTGGGAGACAGAACCATCACCATTGATGCCGATGTGATTCAGGCAGATGGAGGAACCCGTACAGCTAGCATTACAGGCGGTTATATCGCTTTGATCGATGCTTGTCAGCATCTTGTCGACAGGGGCTCGATTCCGGGAATTCCCATTATTTCTCCCATTGCCGCCATCAGTGCCGGATTGATTCAGGGTGTCCCAATGCTGGACTTGGATTATCAGGAAGATTCCTCTGCGGATGTGGATGCCAACCTGGTCATGAATGCCAGAGGCGAGGTCATCGAATTTCAAACCACCAGCGAACGCACGCCCATGACTCGCGATCAATTGGATATCTTGTTGGATCTGTCTGAAAAAGGCATCCGGGAGCTTCTGCATATTCAGCAGCAGGCCTTTGAATCCCTCGTTGAGGTTTGAACCAGTATGATTCCATCTCCAAAAGGTACCCATGATATCCTTCCAAAGGATATTACCACCTGGCAATATGTCGAAGACACGGCCAGGCAGATTATTGAGATGGCGAATTTTCATGAAGTCAGAACACCCATTCTGGAATACACCGATCTCTTTCTTCGGGGCGTTGGCGAATCGACGGATATTGTCAACAAGGAGATGTATACCTTTGAGAAAGGCGAACGTTCTCTAACGCTTCGCCCTGAAAATACGGCTGGCGTTGTTAGAGCCTATTTGCAACATGGGATGGACCGATTGCCAAAGCCGGTGAATCTGTTTTATTTTGGCGCCATGTTTCGCTATGAGCGTCCGCAGGCGGGACGCCAACGTCAGTTTCACCAGTTGGGTATCGAGCAATTCGGTTTGGACACTCCGCAATCCGATGCATGTGTGATTCTGCTGGCCATGGATCTCTTTGAAACCTTGAAATTGCCTGAACTGAAGCTGGAAATTAACAATGTCGGCTGCTTTGTTTGCCGTGAAGATTTCCGCAATCAACTACGCGCTCTCTTAAAGCCCTATCTTTCATCGTTGTGCGAGGATTGCAACCGGCGCTTTGAACAAAATCCGTTGAGAATGCTCGATTGTAAAAACCCGTCTTGTCGGCGGATTTATGAACAGCCTGAAGTTTCAGCCTTTCTGGAGCAGGATCAAACCTGTGAAGCCTGTCAATCGCACTTCAACGCCCTGTTGGAAATTCTCACTCAAAGTAATATCCCGTATCACCGGAACAAAATGCTTGTAAGAGGGCTGGATTACTATACCCGGACTGTATTTGAGATTACGTCAACCCACTTGGGGGCTCAAAATGCCGTTTGTGGGGGTGGCCGTTACAATGGCCTGGTGAAAACCTTAGGTGGCCCGGATACGCCAGCCGTGGGTTGGGCCTTGGGCATGGAACGCCTGGTCAGCCTGGTACAATCGGTACCCAAGCCGGTTCTGGATTTTTATATCGTCTCTGATGAGGCATCAACTGCACTACAATTGGCGAAGACGATTCGTCATGCAGGCCGAATGGTCGAGGCGGATTTATCCGGAAAAAATATTGGCAAGCAGATGGCTCAAGCCAACAAGCTGGATGCTCAGCAAGTGCTTATTCTTGGGGAATCTGAGCGTAGCCAGGGCCTGGTCACGCTCAAAACCATGAGTTCCGGTCAGCAAGAAACCATTTCACAGGACGCTTTTCTTCAATCACTTGAAACCAAAGAAAACGCTTATAATCGGGCTGCCATTAGCTTGGGTTAAGTCGCCAGATTTCAAAATTGAGTGCCGTTGCATAGCTAACCCAGAAAATATAAGGGAAGAGCAAATAGGCTGCTAGCTTTGAAATTTTGAAAAATTGAAAAATCGTGACCAGAAGGGAAATCCATAAGGCGATAATGATCCATAACCCCAGAAAAATTTGGTGGCTGCCAAAAAACACGGGAGACCAAACGGCATTCAATCCCAACTGAATAGAAAACCAGCATAAGGCCTTCTGCTTATTTGGATTCTCAGTAGAAGACCAAACCAGAAAAGCTGACAGGGCCATTATTAGATAGAGTATCGTCCAAATTGGTCCAAACACCCAATCCGGGGGCGTAAAGACAGGCTTTTTCAAGAGTGGGTACCAATACTTAACTTGAGGAATTGTGACAATCCCCCCAATAACTCCCACCCCTAGACATAACGAGACTAAGGAAATGAGCTTCAGAGGCTTTGAAAAAAACAAAACCACAGTATAACTTCACCTAAACTTTTAGTCACAGTAAGAAGCTTAGATAAATTTTACAACGCTGGATTAATCTGGCTCAGTTGATTTTTTGACTTAAATAGACGGGAAATCGGAGAAGGCTGAGCCTGGAGGTTTGGGAAAGCAGCATCTCCGCCACAATCGCTCTTTCGAAACAGGTGCTTCTTACAGGAAATCCCAAACTTAGGCCCCTGGGGAACATAGGTCGTGATGGTTCCTTTTGGCTGGCCCAGTAGAGGAAAGGCCTCAGCCGAAGTGGCCAATGATAATACACAAACCAAGAGAATAATAGCCGCAACGGCAATCATATCCTGAGTCAAGGTGCGCTGCATATCAAGATTTTCCTCCAACCATTCCCCATAGTAATCACGCTTCGATGTCTCTATTTTAGGCGTCTCCATCCCCTTTGCCCTCATCCGTCCAAAGTAATTGAGAAATCTCAAGTTTCCTAAACCGCAGGAGACCTGACAACCGGCCTTCAAGATGGAGAGGGCATTCCTCTCCATCTTCGTTGGCGCAGTAAAAATGATTGATAATCGCGAAGGTTTATTTGCTTACCAGCCGATTTTTCGATCAATTTGGCCTGTTTCACCGGCGAATTCAACATAACGATGGGCAGAGGTCATCGCATAATAACCCTGGTAGCGAGACGGCATAAACTCCTGGCCAACCATATAGCCATCAGAGTTAAAGTAGGCATTGATGGCTTGAAAAGGGCTGGAAAGCACATCATTGTAGTAAATATAACGCTGTTTTGGAATCCCATAAACAATTCGTTCCCCACCATCCACTGCAGGAACTTCCATGGGTTTCCCCAATAATTCGGTCACCATGTTTTTATGATCGCCGACAGAAGGAATAACCTTTAACTGCACACATGAGGCTTTGTCATTTGCTGTGGGAATACCGTTATTGGGACCAAAGGCAACTTCATAGACTTTTAACGAACCGGGAGAAATGTTTCGTTTAAACATCTTCCCGCCGATGAGTTCATATTCGTTGGTATAGACCTCATAATTTTTATTGGGCGCTAAATCATTCCGGGCAGGCCCATAAATAGCTTCAATGGCTGCACGTGTTTGCCCGACTTGAGGGGCCGGTTTATCAACAACCTCATTTCTGACCCGATCGATAAATGCGGATGAGTTATTATCAATAATGGTGGCATTAATGGTGGTTTTATAGCTTGGGTTAAGCTCTTGGGCCTGGGTAGGGGTTTCGTATTGCGCAAATACCTGAGGGCTTATGCCAAGCGTCATCGCAAAACAGATGCCGGCCGCAAAGAGATGTTTCAGTTTCATACGCCTTCTCCTTTTCTCAGAATGCATGTTTTTAATTTGTCCATTCGTCCGTAATCTTAATTCTTGGGATACCCACTTGCTTTGACGTTCTGACCATTCAACATCGTGGATATTTCTACCTCAATTTTTAGCAAGTTGAGCAAAATTAAGCATTGGCCAATCATCCGATTGCGGTTTTAGGATATGAGACAGTTTACGGAGTAAGCCCAGTATCTTCTGACGTCACATCACGATGTAAGGTATCGATGCCCGAACTAGGATAGCTGGCCTAGTGAATGGTTGGATCTTCGGGTCCGAAAATGGATATGGCCAATAACAAGAGCAGCAAAAGCTTTTCAGACGTTGATTTGAGCAGCCATTTCTACCATGCTTGCCGATTTGCCAATGTTGGTGTTGTGAAATGTTAGTCAATGGGCCAATATTGAACTTAAGCTGTTTAACTCTATCTAACCGCACTGAATTCGGGTGAAATGAAGAAAAGGAGCTTTTGAGCATTATCAATTCTGATGGGGAGAGAAGGGGATGAGAGATGAAACGATCACTTCGCAAGCGAATTTTATCCGTAGGATTGGCCCTGATACTCTGCGCTAACATCATGGGCGTGGCCATTGCCCAGATGTTCTCAGATATATCCACAAACTGGGCTAGACAGGCCATTCTAAATCTCAGTCAAAAGGGCATTATTAATGGTTATCCCGATGGCACCTTTCGACCTGATGGTCTGATTAGCCGTGCAGAGTTTGCCGCAGTGCTGGTTAGAGCGAAACAACTGGAAAATGTGCCTATCAGCCGCCCCAATCTTTTTGCAGATGTTCCACCCTCATTATGGGCTTATCGCCCAATTGAAATCGTGGCGGGAGAAGGTCTGGTTTCTGGCTATCCTGGCGGCGTTTTCAGGCCCAATCAAGACATCACTAGGGCTGAAGCCATGTCGGTATTGGTTAAGGCCGCCAATATTCCCTTACCGTCAGTGGATCAGGCTGAACGGATTCTCAGCGCCTATAACGATGCCAATACGGTTCCCCAATGGGCAAAACCTTATGTCGCTGCAGCCATCCAGTCCGGTATTTTTGCGAGATTTCCCAATGGAAACCAAATTGATGCCGATAAACCGGCAACCCGTGCAGACATTGCCATGTTAACCAATAACATGGAGACCTACATGGCCTCTGGTCGACCAGGTATGCCAATGACTCCGCCTGAAGCCGTGACGGCACCCGTGCCGATTGAGCAAGGTCCGCCTATCAGAGGACATATTGTGGTTGTGCCTTCAAACACGACCTTTACAGCAGTTAGTACAGCCACAATTGATTCAGAAACCGGCTATGTCGGACAGCCTGTTTCACTGACGCTCAACCGGCCATTACTGAGTTCATCCGGAGATATTGTCATTCCCCAGGGAAGCAAGATCCTGGGCAGTATTACACAATTGTCTCCCGTTGGACGTGGCGAAAAGAACGCCACGTTAGGGATGAATTTTAATCAGATTTTGACCCCTGATGGCAAAAGCTATGGGATGTCAGCCATCGTCAACGCCAATAACGGAGTGCTGGTGGGAGGAACTACAAAAGGTCGTGTTGGGCGGATTGCAGGCAAAACGTTGGGAGGTGCTGTGGTAGGAGGCGGCGCAGGAGCCATTGTTGGTCAAGCAACCAGTCACCATGGCAAAGAAACAGGGCAAGGTGCTCTCTGGGGCGGTCTGATTGGAGCAGGCCTTGGAGGGATCGCATCGATCGCCGGTAAAGGCAAACCGGTTCAGGTTCAGCCGGGAGAAGTTTTGGAGCTTCAACTGTTACAACCCTTGTCTATCACCACGCCTTGAACGATCCCATTGACTATCTCAAAGCACCAGCCTTTAGTACAATAAAGGCTGGTTTTGACATTAGGATGCTATTGTAGGCAAGTGAAAAGGACATTGAAGACACAATATGGCTATCCAATCAGAGCGCTTTGCGTTGGGGCTCTGGTTATCGTTTGCAGTCTTTTCTTCAATTCTGCTTCCGTAGAAGCCAAAGACCCTTGGCCGATACAAATGGTTCCGGCACCCATTGGAACGGATATTCATTTCCAGGGGAATCAGCCGCAAGCTTTGGATTTAATTCAAAAATCCGGCGTAAAAGTGATACGAGTAGATTATCCGTGGTATCACATTGAAAAACGCATGGGTGTTTATGATTTCTCTGCATATGATCCATTGATTTTCGGTTTGGAAAAACGAGGCATCAGAGTATTGTTGCCCATTGCCTTTGGAAATGCCCTTTATGGAGAACATATTTCCATTCTCAGCCCTGAGGGGCGGGCTGCTTTTGCCCGCTTTGCAGCCGCTTCCGCTTCGCATTACAAAGGGCATCAGATTATCTGGGAAATCTGGAATGAACCGAATTTACAAGCCTTTTGGCCAAAGCCTGCCACCATGGCCGATTATATGGCCCTGATCCAGATCGTTGTTCCTGCCATTCGACAGGCGGATCCAGAGGCCCTCATCGTCGCTCCTGCCCTTGCCAACACTATTACGCCATCATTTGTCAAGCTGATGCAGGCGGGATTATTACAGCTGGTGGACGGGGTTTCCATCCATCCTTATCAGCAGCAATATCCACCAGAACATGTGGCAAAAGACTTAGCCCATTTGAGATCTTATCTGGCAAAGTATGCTCCTGAGAAGCCAAATATGCCCGTGCTTTTTACGGAATGGGGATATTCTTCCCCGGATAATCACAATTTGGATGAAGAATTGCAAGGTCAATATCTGGCGCGCCAGGTTCTTTTGGGATTTCTTTATCATATTCCGGTGAATATTCTTTATGAATTCAGAAATAGTCGACCAGAACCTTGTCAGGAGCGAAATCATTGTTGGGGATTGGTCACCCACGACTGGAAACCACGGCCAGCTTACTTTCAGATTCAACGGTTGACCCAGGCGTTGGCGGGTTATCGATTCATTGAACGCTTACCCTCTCCCCCGGAGGATTATTATCTGGTGTTCAAGAAAGGGGCCAGAACCACTATCGCTGCTTGGACAACGGGAGAAAAACATCTCTCGATGTCACTGCCGGATCAGCATCAAATCCCGATTTCCGGCAATCCGGTTTATTATTTTCTTGGCTTATCTTCTGCTCGGAGATCCCGTTAGTATTACGATCTATAGGGAATCGCTGCTG
>JANWKX010000126.1 GCA_025451145.1 Vampirovibrionales bacterium | reverse complement strand
TTACCGCCGGTGACGAAGTGACCGAATGCCAGAATCACATGCCCGGCATCTCCTCTTGAGAGAATGGCTCGGGTTGAGGCAATCCCCAAAGCCAGACGAAGCAGGGTGCCGACCAAAATAATGGACGGAAAGGCCGCAATATCCAGCGGTTTTTCAACGTACAAGGACATCATAATCAAAATGATGCCCATGGAAAGATTAAAGCTAATGGCCAAGTCGATGAGCCAATCCGGCAGTGGCATGATGATGATCAAGACCAGCGAAAGGACCATCGCCCCCAGGAAAAGTTCGCTGATAGGCGGAATGGCAAACGTTTGCTGTTGTGGACCGGCCACTAATACCGCCCTCCACTACTGAGCAACCGTTTTAAAATCTCCAGTTGGGTGCTGAAACGAGCATCCACCTGACCTGCATGGGTTTCAACCATGCAACTGCCCGGCTCGACGCTGGTATCCTCTACCACTAAAATCTCAACGGCTTCCGAGATCTGCCGATTGTCTCTCATTTCCGCTTTCACAAGGTCTTGATCAATGGGATTCACTTTAATGGTAATGCTTTTTTGATCCCGGCCAACTTTGGCAATGGTACTGTGAACCATTTTTAAGACCAGGGTATCATCGCATGACACTTCGGTTTTAATGAGTTGCTCTGCAATATCAACCGCCATGGCTGCCAAATCACTGGATGCCGAGATATAAGCCTCTTCCTTGGCATTGAGAAAGGATTGAATGGTCTCCTGTAAGGATTCAATCACCTCCTGCGCTTTATCCAACCCCTCCTGAAATCCCTCTTGATGGGCCTTTTCCCGAATGGCATTGGCCTCTTCATGGGCTCTGGAAATGAGCTCCTGATCCTCAATACGGCGGTAGCCTTGACGACGGTCATTTCGTCTACGGTTTTGGGCCCGACCGGCCAGAACTTCCTCTTCAGAATATGCTACCGTTTCTTCATCCGTACCAAGCTGGGAAGCGCTTGGGCGCCCTATCGGTGTATCTGGCAGGTTGGCATGTTTCTTCTTGATAATCATAGGGTGCCTGCCACTTCCGGGAAGTTACGTTCCAGATACAGTAAGAGGCTTTCTTCAACACCCGGAGGCAGTTGATGTTCACCCTGACCATCCTTGGAGATACATTGGCGAATGTAACCACGCACCAGTGGTCTTTCCTGTTGAAACAGGCGTTCCAGTCGTTGAGGCGGAATCTTTTGAATGGCCTTGATCAAGGGAGAGGAGTAATCTTTTCCGGCAACTGGTTTTTGGCTGCTGCTTCTGCCCAGCTTGCTCTTGAAATGCTTCAGGTACTCGGCCACCCGATTTAAATCCAAGCTGGCGGCCACCACATCCGGATTGCGATATTGGTTAATAATCTGTTGTTCTTCTGGTCGAAAGGCGGACAAAATGGATTGTTGCTTGGGAATGGGCAGACTCCCTAACAATAGACCAATGGCCGCGAATTTATAATGGACTTCTGAAGGTTGGGCAATAGGCGGAGCCATCGGTGCAACAGGGGCATTGATAAGCTCCTCTGCTCCTGGTTCAAGCGACATTCCGGGAAGAGACATTGAGGCGATAGCGTCTTGCAGAAAAGCCTCTTCCATCCGGGCGATGGGACCATTCTTCTTTTCATACTCGTTCAAGTAATACAGAAGCGCTTCGGTTGCCGTATGGTTGAGTAAACCTAAAAGTTGATCCTTGGGAAGCTGAATATCCGGAGTCAAATCCTGGCCCATTGTGGCCACAATCAGTTGTTTACTCTGCTCAAACACATGAAAGGCGACTTCCTGCATTAGTTGCCAGCGTTCCTGGCTGGGCAAACGTTGTTCATGGGCTTTGATTAAGCCTGTGCCCAATCCTTCCAAAAACTGCGTGATAACTCTCGTGGCTGAGTCTTCTGTATAGAGAATTTTTTCGGTTTGACCTTCCGGCTGGACACCCCCTTCTTGCTGAACCTGTTGAGAGGCAATCAGGCCCATATTAAAGAACTGGGATGCCGCTTCCTGAATCTCTGATTCCGATAGCCCAGCTTGGCGCCAAGAATCCATCAGCAAGCTAATCTGCTGATGGATGATAGATTGATAATCGATGGCTTCTATACCCATAAAATTCTCTTAGACTGTCTTGACGCCTCACATGTGATTAAAACAGATGATTGCAATTCTATTGATAGCCTTCATCTTAATTTAAGATTTGAATAACGTTTAAGGCGTTCCTCCCATGCCTAAACCTATTGCCTCTCCTACCACTTTGATTATGTGGACTCTATCCAGCTTCTCAACTCTGTGCCTAAATCACCGTCTGAAAGATCATCTTCATCGTTATGCTGAATAATCTGCTGCAATTCCGATAGCGTTTCTTTCAGTTCAAAAGCACCTGTTGGTGCTCCGATAGGGATTTGCTGTTGGGAAGCCAATTGGGCCAGTTGCTGTTGTTGGGCCGACAGCATTTGTTGCGCCTGCTGTTGAGCCGCCTGGAGCTGCTGTGCATTCGCCGATGCCAGCTCCCGAAGCTGTTGAAGTTCATTTTGCTGGCGTTGAAGGAGTTCCGTGGGAATACCCGGTTTGCTAAAGGCTTTAACCATCGTAATAAATAAAATAAACCCAATAAATGCGGAACCAGCCCAAACCCACCATGGAATCTCAAAATGGGTCGGCTGAACCGATGGTGTAATCGGAGATACAACTTCTGGCTGACCCGTAACAATAGAGACATTTTCAGGCCTGACCATCGGACTGGCGGCACGGGCAATAAGGGTTTGAAACTCCTCCTTAGTCATGTTCGCCGGGTAGGCATTGGGATCAATGGTCACAGCCACGGTAATATCTTCCATCATGCCGGCGACAAAATCTTCAGTGACTTGTTGTTTTCCGCTGTTATACTCAATTTCCTGGCCATTACGCGCATATCCGTGCTCCGAGCGCTGCATGCCGTTGGGGAGGATATTCACTTCATCGGGAACATAGCTGCTTACAGGACCACCAGCCATCCCGGCCCCTTTTTGCTGAGCATTCAAGTTTTCAGCAAAATTCGAGGATTTTTGAATGGCTGAACGTCCCGGATCATAGCTGAGGGCCATTTCAGACTTGGGTGCTTCTCTCAGATACGTCGAAACCGTGGCAACATACTTGTTCACCCCAATCAGCTTATCCAACTGGGTTTTGACCTTTTGCTCCATATAGTGATCCCGTTCTTCAAGGCGATCCATGAGCTCATCGGTAGCGTCTAGAACGCTGTTGTATACGGTTCCGTTGGTATCCGTCAGGGAAACGTGTTTGGCATCCAGGTTTTCAATACTGCCTACCAGCAGGTTGATAATGCTTCTAACTTTTTCCCGGGTCAAACGTTCGCCAGGAGACAAGGTGACCTGAACTGTCGCCGAAGGAGGGACCATATCCTTGGTGAAAATGGTCGGCTCCGGCATGGAAATAAAGACAGAAGCATCCTGAATGGGATCAATTTTACGGATTAACCTGGCCAATTCGCCATTTCTGGCCCGAACCAGTTTAATCCGCTTTTCTTCACGGGATGCCGTTAAATCGCCTTTATCAAACAATTCCAGGCCGACATTTTTATCCATCAGCCCGCTTTGAACCAGGGTAATTAAAGCCCGATCCCGATCATCCAGGGTGGCATCCTTTTGAAACTTTAAACTGGCTTTTCCGCCTTCAATATCTTCCCGCACCAAATCAATTTTTTCCCGAGCCATCAAGGCCTGAATCTCAAGAGCCTTGCCCATGCTATCAACCACCGCCAGAACCTGTTCATTTTCGTTCAGCTTTCTGAAAGTGCCTTCTTTGCCACCGTGGTTCATCGCAACAACAGCAATAATGACCACCAAAAGCAGTGCCAGGACACCGCCTATGATGACCAGCATTCGTTTGTCTTGCATCAATTGTTGTAGCTGTGGGGGCATATGCTTCCTCTCAGGGCTAATCACCCGATTTCATCATAAGGGGATTTCCAAATCACCTGATCATTTAAATAACTGAACTTTAGGGCTTTCCTATCGGTCTTTTAGAGGGGATTGGGTTTGAGCCCGACTCAATTTTCCTTTCAGAAGAAGGTGTTATGAGCCTATCCGAGAAATGTTCGGGGCGGAGCAGTGATAACGCAGGCGCCACTCTTGGGCGTTTCCCGGATCAGGATCTTAGGCCTTAAACCTGGATTTGCTGTACCCGATCATAGGCCTGGAGCACTTTGGTGATCACCTGAGACACCAGGTTGACAGTAATATCGGCTTTGGTGTTGGCGATCATAATTTGGTGGATATCCACATCACCCGTCGTCAGAGCACGGTTCATCAACTCATCGGGAACCGTCAAGGTTTTGTTGGTATCACTGATGACATTGCCCATCACATCTTTAAACGACGTTTTTGATGTTGTGCTATAAAAGTCAGCCCCTTGGGTTGTCAAGCCGCTACCAGACGATAGGTTGGGACCGCTGACGTTAAATGGGTTTACTTTTCCAATGGGATTCATCTCTCAATATCTCCTGTTTTTCCTGAGTTAACTATTGTTCTTGGCATTTAAATAGGCCGATAAAATTCGGCGGACGTACTGTTGGGTTTCTTGATAAGGGGGAATACCGTTAAATTTATCGACAGCCCCGCCACCGGCGTTATAGGCAGCCAAGGCCAAGGCGATATTGCCTTGATATTTTTTCATGAGGCCGGAGAACAATTTGACCCCTCCGGCGATGTTTTCTTCAGGGTTCATGGGATTACCTACCCCTAGGCCCTTCGCTGTTGAGGGCATGAGCTGCATGAGCCCTTGTGCCCCAGCCTTGGAAACTGCATTTGAGTTATAGCCAGATTCCTGATGAATAATGGCGCTGATCAAATCGCTATCCACACCGTAGGCATCGGCATATTTCTGAATCACGGGTTGAAGGGTTTGGGGCGCATCCTGAATTGACGTTCCAGCGGTCTGTCCTGTCAAGAATGATTTAAAAGACACCTGGCCTTTCAGACTAGCAGTAGAGGAGGACTTTTGAACCCCGACGGCACTAATCATGCTCTCAAGCTGACGCACCCGGCTTTGGATACTGGCGATATCCGATCCGGCTACAAATTTAGAGAGCATCACGCTTTGTTCAAACACAATTCATCCTTTCCGAGAAATCAGGTCAACGTCGAAATTATTGAGATTTTCCAATATCCAAAGCTCTTGTCTCCATTTGCTTGACAATGTCCAGAACCGACAAGTTCGCTTCATACATCCTTGAGGCCATTGTTGAGTCCGCAATATCGCTTAACACATTGACATTGGATGTCGTAATATAGCCATCCTTATCGGCTTGAGGGTGTCCAGGGGCATAGACCTTTTTCCCGGGCGTCGGATCTGCGACATCACCCTGATAAACCACGCCACTGTTGTTTAAGCTAAGGCCCGTATGAAATATCCCTTGCCGCATATCCGCCAAAACACCCTGAAAGGATACGGTATTGGATTCCGTCACCACGGGAATTTTTCGGACATAATAGGGGGTTCCGGCATTGGCGACGTTCGCGCTATAAGCCTTAATCCGTTGCGTAGAGACCTCAATCCCTTGGGCTGCGACATCAAATGAATCTGCTAGGGTCATTTATCGATTACCTCCCGATTTGGGTTGCTCGTCGAATATTGTTAAACACCGTGGATATCCGGCGAGTGACCAGCGAATAATTGAGATAAGTCTTTTGCATATCAACCATCTCTTTGGAGATATCGACCGGCTGGCCGTCAGTCTCTGTAAAATTGGCATTGGTCATGGCACCCATTTTTTTAGACAAATCCGTCTCATACGGGTTATTAAGATTCCCCAGAACATCGCTGAATTTGTATTCCTGACGAACGTACCCTGGGGTGTTCCAGTTGGCGATGTTATTACTAATCACCTTTTGCTGGGATGACAGGGAGCCTATAATTTGTCCGATGCTATCAATGCCTTCGTACATGATTAAGCCTCTCGTTTAATTACTGTTTGAGCTGAACCGCTTCGCCATAGATGGTATCAACGGCTTTGACAACCCTTAGGTTTGCAATAACACCGGCATTCAGGCGAAGAATATCTTCAACGGCATAATTCAGGTTGATATTGCTTTGCTCCAGGTGTCCCTGTTGAATCAACGTGTGATTCGCCAGTTTAATGGGCTCGCCGGAATCATTGGTCGCTGCGTATAAATTATTGCCAATGTTTTTAAGCCCTTCGGGGTTGGCGAAATTCACGACTGTAATATGCCCAATCGGCCTTGGCTGCATGCCTTTCTTATCAATCAGGCTGACGGTACCATCATGATCAATTTTCATTTGGTAGTAGTTGGCTGGAACTTGAATCCCTGTTCCGACCAAATCGCCATGAGGCGTTACCAGAAAGCCTTGGGCATTTTTGGCCATACTGCCGTTACGGGTATAAGCCGTTGAGCCGTCAGGCCGGGTGACCTGAATAAAACCACTCCCGTTCAGGGCAATATCCAATTCACGACGGGTCACTCGGGTAGGCGCCGGCGTAAAATCCACTCGTCTGACCTGATCCATATTGCCATCAGGCCGGACAAACTGCTCGAAACGAACGGCCTTATAGCCCCAGGTATTGTAATTGGCCATATTCTGGGAGACAACGTCCAAAATCTGATAGCTTTTGGTACTGTGGTCTGCGGCGATACTCATAATTTGATCTAACATCGAACGCTACTCCTTATTAGTGGCCTAAATCCTAGGCTCGACCCATATCCTGAATCAGACGGCTGAGGTTTTGGCTTTGGGTGATAAACATCTGGCGATTGGCCTCAAATTCCCGTTTTGGGGCAACCATGCCGATAAACTCTTCGTGAAGAAAGATGTTGGACGCCTCAACAACGCCCTGGCGAACTTCAACCTGTTTGGCTGGTTTTCCTTCCGACAGAACGACGCCAATTTGGCCGACATATTGGCTTGTCCCGGTCTTTGGATCCTGAACCGAGATAGTGCCATCCTGCGCCACCTTAACGTGGCTTAGTTGGTCAGGAATCACAGGGAATTTAATGGGCTTGCCATCCCGCCCTAAAATAGGCATTAAATCCGTTGAGAGCAGATTGCCGTTTTTATCCATCCGGCATCGGCCATCACGGGTCAATTCCACATGGCCATCGGCATGAAGCTTTTGAAAATAGCCTTTCGAGTTCAAAGCGAAGTCCAACGGGAGATGCGTCCCAAATAACCGTCCTACAGAGGTATCCGTTACGGTATCAACCCCTTTAATGCCTAATTGTTCGGCAAAAGAGGTTACCACCGGCACTTTACGCTGATAGCCCGGTGTATCGGCGAACGCAATGTTGTCCGTATAATAATTAAGAAGCCCAATCTGCATGGTCATGCCTTTTACGGCTGTAACCATGGGATCTTCGTTATAATCAATTCGACCTTTGAGTGTCATGGCTGCTGCTTCCCTTGTCTTCCAATTCGCAGGACCCTTCATGACAGGCATAGGCATCTTAATCTTTCGCCTGCCCTGATAGTGTGCGAATTTTTTCCTGATTTACGATGGATTTCGAAAAATTGTTAAGAATCTTTAACAATTGTGTCTAGCGTGGTATTCATTTCATGTGTTTAGTGGAGCAATCAAAGGATTTTGAAGATAATAGACTAAGGAGGAGATCCCTTATGCCTCACCCTCTGAACAATCCTATCTGGCAAGCCCTTACAACGACCCACGAGCCTTTTTCCCTTGGCAATAGTCTTATTGCCAGGCGATATCGACCAGAGATGAGTCCCTTTGGCGGGATTCAAGAGCAATCAGAGGCTGCCTATGTCGCCATGGCCGACTTGGTTGCGCCTGAGGAAAAAGTGATTTTATTTCTGGAAACTTCAGCCACACCCTCGGCTGATTGGAAGCTGGAGCATCATTCCCAGATCCACCAAATGGTCTGTGAAGATTTATTGCCCGTTGAACCATCGCCTTTGATTGAAGTCCTTGGGGAATCCGATATCCCAGCCATGTTGGAACTCACCAAACTGACCAATCCTGGCCCCTTTAAAGAAAGGACCTGTGATTTCGGTACTTATCTGGGACTTAAGATAGATGGGCGTTTAGTCGCCATGGCGGGGGAACGATTCAGGATGCCTGGTTATACGGAAGTCAGTGCCGTCTGTACTCACCCCGATTTCAGAGGCCATGGTTATGCCAAAATCATGGTGTCTGCTGTGTCTCAACACATTATTGCCCGAGGTGAAACGCCTTTTCTTCACGTCAAATTGGATAACGACCCGGCCATTCGGGTTTATGAGCAGCTTGGTTTTAAAAAGCGAATCCTGGTTTATGTTGCAATTCTGCGAAGAATCCCTGCGCCTCGATACAGCCAAGTATAACTTTTGCCTAACGCTGGATCACAATCATCTGGTCTTGACATGAAATGGTCGCCGGAAAGGTGAGGGAAGGGTAATGGGCTTCCAAATAGTGTTGAGTAAAGTCATCTATCTGCTGAAGATCCGATGGTGATGTGGACAATGGGTTGAGTAAACACATCCTGAGCAGATGAATCAACACCTCACGGCTGGGAACCTCTTTAAGCGGGACATCAAAGGTATGGAGGGAGATACTGGCCTTTGGGAATAAACCCTCATAAAAATCCGGTTGATGACAGAGGCGATGAATCTGCTGATTGACCAAGACGCTTTGAATATCACCCGTATGAATGCGGTAGGTTATCCCAAGTTCAGCCATGATGGCTTGAGGTTGATTTAAGATCACCGCCAAATGCCCCCCGGGTTTAAGCAAATCAAACGCCAACATCATGCCTTGGCAAATTTCATCCAAACCCGA
>JANWKX010000125.1 GCA_025451145.1 Vampirovibrionales bacterium | reverse complement strand
TGTCCAACACATGCCACCTGTGTTTACCGCATCTTTAGCCATGAGCCTGGATAAAAAATCCAGTTTAACCGTTAGAGAAGCGGTGTCCGGAGAACCGGTTTTACCCAACACCGTTTATATTGCCCCTCGCGGAAAACATATGATTGTTAAACGGGCTGGTAGCATTATTATCGAATTGAACGAGGATCCGCCCGAAAATAGCTGCCGCCCAGCCGTGGATGTCCTGTTTCGATCAGTTGAAAGTGTCTACCGAGAAAACACGCTGGCCGTGATTATGACGGGCATGGGAAATGACGGCATGCGTGGGGTTCAGGTTTTAAAGCAATCCGGCGCTTATTGTTTAACCCAAAGTGCCGAATCTTGCGTAGTCTACGGCATGCCAAGAGCGGTAGATGAAGTCGGGCTCTCTGATGAGCACGTGGACTTGGCCCATCTTCCCGGTCGAATTGTCGCCCTCAGCCGATCCATAGTCAGGATCGGCTAATGACGGATCTGTCCATTACCAAGGATGAATTTGCCCTCTTTCGAAATTTTATCGAAAGCGAGTGCGGCATTGCCTTGCAAGAAGACAAAACCTATCTGATTGAGGCGCGATTAACCAGCCTGGCCTTAGAATCCGGGTGCAACTCCTTTGGGGAGTTTTATCTTAAGGCAAAATCCGGCATTAATGGCTTGAAAGACAAAATCATCAACGCCATGACCACCAATGAGACCTTATGGTTTCGGGACGAATCGCCCTACAAAATCATGGAAGAATGCTTGCTTCCCGCCTTGGTCGATGACCTTATCCAGGGTAAACGCCAGGAGATTCGGATCTGGTCTGCGGCCTGCTCCTCCGGTCAGGAGCCTTATTCCCTGTCCATGACCATTGCGGAGTATCTACGTCAAAAGCGCTACCCTGAAAGCCTTGGTGAACGGATTCAAATTTTGGCGACGGATATCTCTACCTCCATTTTACAGCTGGCTAAGATGGGGCGTTATGATGCTATCGCCATCTCCAGAGGATTGCCGGAGCATCTGAAAGACCAATATTTTGAAGCCCAAGGCCGGGTCTATGTCATTAAGGATGAGGTGAAGCGGCGTGTGACATTCCAGCCCTTCAACCTGAAAGATCCGTTTTCATCGCTGGGATCCTTCGATATTGTGTTGTTGAGAAACGTCGCAATCTATTTTTCCCACGATTTTAAAATGGATCTGTTTCAAAAAGTTGCCAATGTTCTCAATCCTAACGGATACCTGTTTTTAGGGGCCTCTGAGTCCTTAACAGGCTATACCACAGACTTTTTGTCCCAGGAGCATGGCCGTGGACTTTATTACCAAATGCAACGTGCGAAGGGGGAATAGATGAAAGTACTCTCCGTTGATGATTCCTCGATTATGAGAAAGATTATTCAAAGCACCATTGATCGCCTGGGTTTTGAGTTTTTGGAAGCCGAAAACGGCCAGCATGCCCTTGATGTCCTTAAAGAACATTACCAGGATGTCGGTCTCATTCTGTTGGATTGGAATATGCCTGTAAAAGACGGCTATCAAACCTTGCTTGAAGTTAAACAAGACGAACACCTTCAAAATATTCCCATCATGATGGTCACCACCGAATCGGAACGAAGCAGTATCATTAAGGCCATCCAGGCCGGAGCCATCAATTACGTCATCAAACCCTTCTCACAAGAGGATTTGATTATGAAAATCATGGCAGTTCCGGGCATGGAGCTTGCTGTTTAAGGATACACCCCAAAGATTTATTTTGATAAGGAGTAAAGGATAACCAAACATGTCGCAAACCAATGTCAAATCCGATCTGGACGCAAGCCTCGTTAACCCATTGATTAAAGCCACCATGACGGTCATGGAGAAAATGACCAATACCCAGGTTCAAATGAAACAAATCTTTGCCCAGGAGGAGTATCTGCCTAGCGGAGATTTATCCGGTGTTATCGGTATTTTAGGTGAACAAGGCGAAGGCACAGTCGCCTTATCTTTTCCATTGCCCTTGGCCAACATTGTGGTTGCAAGATTCTTGGGCACTAAGCCGGAACATTTGTCCTCGGAAGATCGTTGTGACGGCATTGGTGAATTGGTCAATATGGTTTCAGGCCAGGCTAAGGCCGCTTTATCCAACGAAAGTGGATGTCTTTATAAATTGACCCTACCCACGGTGATTCAAGGGGCCGGTCACCAAGTCACCAGCCAGGCAAAAGGGGCTCCGTTCCTGGTCCTGGAGTTTGAATCCGAAGGCCATATTTTCCACCTTCAACTGTCCTTTAAACGCTATTAAGCCCACCTTAAGCAAGGAGCCCGTTTCATGAGAATCCTGGTTGTCGATGACTCCGCCATTATGCGCAAAGTTATTATTCGTGAATTATCCAATCTCAACTTTGATGATGACGATATTGTCGAAGCTGCCGACGGGAACGAGGCGTTACAAATCGCCAAGGAAAAGACCTTCAGCCTCATTCTGATGGATTGGAATATGCCTAACCTCTCCGGCATAGAAGCCTTGTTTGAGATACGCAGCGCCGGGATTACCACCCCGATTATGATGGTCACCACCGAGGCAGAGCGGGGCCAAATTATTACTGCCATTCAAGCCGGGGCCAACAATTACATGGTGAAACCCTTTACACCGGAAGATCTCAAAGAAAAGCTTTTACAAATCCTCGGCACACTGCCCCCTCCTAAGAAAGAGCAACGGGTCGATATGTCAGAAGGCAAGATTATCCAGGAATAAACGGCTCTCTGCCTTTATATTATTGGGATTCACCAGGCTGAAACGATAAAGCAGCGGAATTAATGCAATATCTTAATCCTGTGGGTTGAGGGCCATCTTCAAAGACATGGCCCAAGTGAGCGTTACAGCGTTCACACATCACCTCAACGCGTCGCATGCCATGGGCATTATCAGGCATTTCCTTGATATTCGATGATTCTAATGGCTGCCAAAAGCTGGGCCAGCCTGACCCGGATTCATATTTGGTCTCTGAGCTGAATAAAGGCGCATGGCAACAGACGCATTCATAAACACCTTCTTCATCAAAATGATAATATTTTCCCGTAAAGGGGGCCTCTGTCCCTTTTTGCTGTGTAATATTATAGGCTTCAGGGCTAAGTTTCGCCTTCAAATCTTCGTCAGTCTGACTCACGTTGTCTCTCATCGTCATGCCTCCTGAAAATTCCTTCCTACATTAATGGCAATATTTCAGATTCTGCTTTTGCAGATACTGCTGGTGATATTCCTCTGCCGGGTAAAAGGGCGCTGCCTGGATAAGTTCCGTCACAACGGGCCGATTCCATCGCCCTGATTGCTCTAATTTCGCCTTGGCAGCCCGTGCCAATTGTTCCTGTTCAGGCGTGGTAAAAAAGATTGCCGAACGATACTGGGTTCCCACATCCGGGCCTTGGCGGTTCAGGGTTGTGGGATTGTGAATTCGCCAAAACACCTCTAAAAGCTCATCATACGAGGTTTTAGACGGATCAAACTCGACCTCGACCGCTTCGGCATGTCCGGTTGTATCAGTACAAACGTCCTGGTATGACGGATTTTGAGTATGCCCTCCGACATAGCCGACCTTGGTGGAAAGCACGCCTTCAAGCTGGCGAAATTCTTCCTCAACACCCCAAAAGCATCCTGCGGCAAAAATCGCGGTTTCAGTCATGGGTTCATCCTTTATTTTGGCTCTATTTTTGGCAATATCGTACCATGGTTAATGCGTTAAAAATCGTTGCCAGATGAGGGATTTTCATTCGCCTGAAGCATGATTCACCAATGCCATTCTCATCAGGCGTCACTTCGAGTATTGTTTCAATTTTGACATAACGCTTGAGTTTCACTGGGTGTTTCAGCTTCAATAATGAAAAAAGAGTTGGATCGTGGCCACTATCCGAGATATCAGCTTCCATCGACAAAATTTAGCATTGAAATCGTCGGCGCATTCATTAAGTGCGTGTCGTCATCATGTTAAGCCCTTTATTCCAAATCCATGCTTTGGGGCTCAAAGCCAGGCCAGTCTGGCTAAATCATCTCAAGAACAAGATGAAATCGAGCAGTTACGCCGTCAATATCACATTAATCCGGATTCAATACCTGTGATTTCCTCGTCAGGGGTAACATTATCCCGACAAGAGAGGCGGCAAATCGTTAACAAATTAATGGAGGCCCACCTACTAGCACTGAAAAGCCGGATGCTTGGTAACTATTCCGGTGATCACTATGCCTCAAACCTGCAATTGGAAAACGGCACCTGGGGCTTAGCCGCCAATATTGAAATGGCCTATGATGATCGCCACTTTTGCGGCGAACGAGCGGCCTTGCAAAGCGCCATCGGCAAAGCGCTCCAACAACTGCCGTTGAATACTTCCAACCCCATATCCGAGAGACAGAAGGCCGGGTTCAAAGTGAAGGCATTGGTACTGACAAACAGCAACCCTCTGGATGAGAATAACAATGATACGCCTTGCGCCGATTGCCTTCATTGGTTTGAATCCAACCAGTTCTTTTCACCGGAAACCGACATTATCTCCCTGCGTAAAGTCCCAGATTCCGGTACGTATTATCTGTATGTCCGAAAACTGACGGAATTATTGCCCTTCTGGGGCCAGCGTCAGGTCTCCCTGCCCAACGGCAGGATTCAAGATCTCCCGTTGAAGATCACCCCCCTCGCCAGAGCCGTGATGACCCGTCAGCATCTCAATGAGCCGAAGCTGATAACCTTGATGGAGCATGCCAAATCCCGGTATGAGAAAGAAGCCGGCGCCAATTTGTCCGGGCGTGATACCGCAGCGGCTATTTTGCTGGATAATGGGCAAATTTCGACGGCAAAAGGCATTGATTTTTCCCGCCATCGCCGTTACATCCCACCGGATCTGTCTGCGGCAATCCAACCTTATCTGGATGAATGCCACCCGGAGGGCAAAGGCGATCCCAAGGAGACACGCCCAAAAATCATTGCCATTGGTTATTACGGTTCCGATGCCGACACACCCTCCTATGCCAGCCTGGGTTACCTGGCCCAACCCTTTCTGGGTGGACCTGAAACCCT
>JANWKX010000124.1 GCA_025451145.1 Vampirovibrionales bacterium | reverse complement strand
TTCAAGGCTTCAGCCACTTGTTCCAGTGTGAATTGAACAACTTGGGCCATCAGGCCATCCTCCCACACATCATGCCTCACAGGATCTTGAGGGTATTATAGCGTGAGTCGGACGAAAGCCAAAATTGAGCCGAGACTAAGAATCATTGATTTTGTTCAACGAGATCAATGGTTCAGTTTAATTGAAAGTCTGCTTTAAGCAATGGCGCTTGCGCTTAGGCCATGGGTTCTGGTTGAAATCTGTTGATAGAGTTGCTCAACCTCAGCCTTGTGTGGACAATCCTTCAAGTTGCGATATTCAACCTGATTCCCCATTTCTGTGGCTGCGTGGATGCCGTATTGCATCCCTTGGGAAATACCCCGGTCCCCATAGACCACGGTCTTCTTAGTCGCCTCACGCCAAGCTAAACCAGCCTTAATGCCTGAATCCCGCTGTTGTTTGTCATCTTCGTTGAGGACCTGGGTATAGAGTAAATGACTCAGCATCGGGGCTTCATGATGAAACATCAGGCTATCAATCATACTTTTTTGGGCAAATGCCACGTTATCCTGCATCACATGAGGATCGGGGTTTGCAAACGGGGATTCGATAATGACCAAATCCCGTTTCTCAACTGCGCCTTTGGGTTGCACATACTTTTTTCCAAACAGAACTGATGATGGTCTTGGACCAATGGAAATATTCACTCTCAATTTTGCCTCTCCCATAACCTAATATCTTAGGAATCGGTGCGATACTAGCAAAAATAGCTACATTTGTAAATCTAATCACGACTTGCGATATTTCCAAATAAGGGTATTGATTGTCTCAAGGGTCTGCATCTGGTATGAATAAATCACAACGTCCAGGTTGGAGGCTCAGAAAACGGGATGGATATCATTCAAATCATTGACAAAAAGCGCCAGGGGCTGCCCCATTCACCTGAAGAAATCCGATATTTGGTTCAAGGGGCCATGGCGGGAACGATCCCGGATTATCAGCTCTCGGCCTGGCTCATGGCGGTTTGTCTTAAAGGCTTGGATTTAGAAGAGACCACAGCTTTGACCCAGTGCTATGTGGAATCCGGCCAGGTCCTGGATTTCTCGGAGGTACAAGGGATTATCGTGGATAAGCATAGCACGGGAGGTGTTGGGGATAAGACGACGCTTATCCTGGCTCCTTTGCTAGCCAGTTGCGGCGTCAATGTGGCGAAACTCTCTGGTCGAGGGCTGGGATACACCGGAGGCACTGTTGATAAGTTGGAAGCGATTCCTCAGTTTAATGTCAGTTTACCCACAGAGCAGTTTTTATGCCAAGTGAATAGCATTGGCGTGGCCCTCTGTTCCCAGACCGGAGAACTTGCCCCAGCGGATGGGTTATTTTACGCCTTGCGGGATGTTACGGCCACCGTTGCCAGCATTCCCTTGATTGCCGCGTCGGTTGTCTCCAAGAAAATCGCGGCAGGGGCTCAGGTGATTACCCTGGACATCAAGGTCGGTGAAGGCGCATTTATGAAGACTTTGGACGAAGCTAAGTCTCTGGCTTTAGCCTGTCGTGAAGTCGGTAAACGTCTAGGGCGTTCTATTTCAACGGTCATTTCCCGGATGGATCAGCCCTTAGGTAATGCTATTGGCCATACGGTTGAGGTGATTGAATCCATAGAAACCTTAAAAGGACGTGGCCCAAAAGACTTACAAGACTTATGTCTGGTCCTCGGGGCAGTGGCGCTGGTGGATGCGGGAACGGTCCCCAATCTGGAAGCGGGAAAAGCTGACCTAATGGAATCCATTACGTCTGGCAGGGCTTTGGAGAAGTTTCGGGCTTTAATCCAGGCCCAAGGCGGAGATAGCCAAGTGCTGGATGATTACAGCCGCTTCCCACATCCACAGCACTACATAGAAGTTAAGTCACCGGCCTCAGGCTATATCGAGCATTGTCATGCCTTAAAAATTGCTCAAGCGGCAAAAGTGCTTGGTGCTGGGCGTCTTTCTAAATCCGCCCCAATAGATCTCAGTGTCGGTGTTGTGGTTTCTGCAAAACAAGGTGATGCTGTTCAGAAAGGTCAAACGTTAGCAACATTGTGGGCAAACGAAATGGGGGTTGAAGAGGCTAAAAAGCTGATTCAGGAGGCTTATACCTATAGCGAACGACCACCAATAATATTGCCATTGGTTGAGGACATTTTCCTGGCAACGGAGCCTGTCACCAAGCCCTCCATAAAGGCTTGTATCTAACCCAAGTTAGGCCCTGTTAAAAGATATCGGCTAGATCATGCCAATGTTGGCTTCGTTATTTTTGAGCCATCTTGATTTGTAAAGCGCATTCCAGTCGGGAGACGATCTCAGAAGCCCTGATGTCCCAAGTATTGGCCTGGGCTTGACTATCGAGCAACTGAAGATAATCCGGATCTGATTTTTGTACCAACGCCTCATCCAGCTTTTCAAGGTAATCGGTGGAATCAGTCGCCATAAAGACCCCTTTAAATTGTTGGCACTCAATCAAATCCGAGGTAGCCACCACAGGTTTGTTTAAGGCCAGGTATTCATAGAGTTTAATCGGTGAGGTCGCCTTAGCAATCTCTCCATGTTTGAACGGGATGGTGGCCACATCAAACCAGATGGCATATTGAGGTAGTTCCCGGTAATGCTTGACCCCCAGATAATGCACATTGGGCAATTTGGGCAATTGCTTCAGCGATCTATCAAAATCCAGGCCAATAAAGACAAATTGATAATGGGGTCGCTGTTGAGCGGCATAGGCCATCAATTCATAATCCAGCCATTTTGCCAATGCCCCGTAGTATCCAATGATGGGCTGATCTTTGGACAGAATAGGCAAAAGGTCTTCAGGACACGACGCTTGCTTTCGTTGAATATGGAAGTGCTCATATTCAACCCCGTTGGGGTGGTAGAGCACTTTATCCGGGGGAAATCGTTTTAACATTTCCTGGTAGAGTTTTGCAGAGACCGTTAAGACCAAGTCGACACAGCTAGGATCAATCTGGCGATGGCGCTGGGGAATCAAGTCGTTATACTCTACAATCCCCGGATCAATCTCATCCACGTAGTCGTAAATAATCTTGATGCCTTGTTGTTTGTATCGTTTAAGGTCTTCAAGGGTAATCGTGGGTTGGCCGGCATGAAGGTAGAGCCAGCCTTGGGGTAGATGCGCCATCACCAGATCGTAATAGTTTGTTAAATACAGGTTTTCAGCCAAGGGGTCAATGCCAGAGATCTGATCACATAGGGGATCAGGGCTACAGTAGAAAAATAAAAAACCAGCCTGGGCCAATCGATGTGCAAGATGTTGAGGACGTTGATACAGGGGCATTCGCCATTGAACAGCCGGGGCATAGACAATAATGCCTTTCTGATGAGGCCTGGCTTCGGCCAGAATCTGTTTAATCTCTTGTTCCGTTTTGCTTCGCTTTTGGAGAAGCAGGCTTTTCATATGGTGCAACAGCATCTTGCGGTTTCGAGTCCGAAACAGCTTTACCCCTTGATTGAGTTGTTTGAGAATCGGCGTATTATCCCGTAGATGGCGATAAAGCGCTTTAAATTCGGACATCCTCGTGGCCATCCCATAATCCATGACCTAGCTTTCATCATCCTATAAGGTCGATCCAAAGAAAAGTCACTCAAGATGGAAAACAGGTGTTAAACAGAGTGAAACGATAAAACTCATTTCTTCGAAATAGAGATCAAAGAAGGGTTTTGCTTTTAATTAAAGATTATTAGCTCAGTCTGGTAAAAAGAGCCTGGAAAACCTCATCGGAGGGTGTATAGTGAACCGCTTTTGAGCTGTCGCTTAATCTGGCATCAATTTGCCTAACAACATCCTGTGGCGCTTTACGGATGAGTTCTGCCAACTGCTGTTCAGCCATCGCAAACAATGCTGAATCTTTGGCATAATATTTGCCATCCATCTGATCATATTCTTCACGACAAAACAGATTAGTCTGATCGTTTGGTTTATTGAGTTCATCGAAAAGGGCCAGAGCATCATTCATTTTTGCAATCTTGGCCGTGACTATCTGAGCCCATTGTGCCCTTGAATATCCTTTAAACATCACGTTGGAGCGATTGGCAGGTGACAGTGCTGAAATCATCATGGATGGCGGTCCTCTTCATTAATCATCAGTTTCTAAATTGAGTAGGCCGTATCATACCATCTCAGATACAGAATTTATAGTTATGATTCAAAATATGTAACAAAGTATAATTTTTTTATCGAATTTTTTACCCGGAAGTTGCCATTGTCAAAGGCGATTTTAAGCTGGAGGGTGTCTAAAAAATAATGCCGCTTCTGTTCGGTCTCGCACATTGAGCTTATGAAGAATGGAATGGACATGGACGCGGACCGTTCCCGGGGAAATAAAAAGGCTTTCTGCAATTTCGGCGTTTTTACGACCTTGGGCGATTAAAGCTAAAACCTCCGCTTCACGTTCGGTGAGGCTTTTTAATACCTCGCTAGGAAATGGATCCAGTGCCGATGGTTCATGCCCATGGCTTGTTGATGAAAATCTGCCTCGAATCTGGTCAACAATGGCCGAATCAATCCAAAAGGTCCCTTGTGAGACCTCCTCAATTAAAGTAACCAGGCGATTGGTAGAGATGCCTTTCAGGCAATAGCCATCTACGCCTGCCTGCATCATCTCATCCACATATTGAGGCTCTGTGTGGGAGGTTAGGGCAATGACCCGAACCTCAGGAATTTGGCTCTTGATAAACCGAGTGGCTTCCATGCCATTGAGAATAGGCAGACCCAGATCCATTAAAACCACATCGGGTTGATTGGATTCTGCCATTTCAAGGGCTGTTTTACCGTCAGAGCAGACGCCAATCAGATCAATGTTCTGGGATTGCTTTAAAGCCGTGGTTAAACCAATCCGAAAGACTTCATCGTCCTCCACCAGTAATACCCGAATCATGTCAGATTTGCCTCTTCCTGCTTTTCAAGTCCTGCCCCTGTTGATCCATTTTCTGGGACTGTGGGGAGTGTAAAACTGAATTGACAGCCTGTGGGCGCCACATTCTCTGCCCAAATGGCCCCACGATGGGCCAGAATAATCTGGCGGCTCAGATAAAGTCCCAATCCTGTACTGACCACTTGGCGGGCATCTCCCGAACGATAAAATCTGAGGAAAACCTTTTCTAGGTCATCGGGTGGAATCCCGGGTCCCTGATCCGAAATGGTCACCAGAATTTGCCCGGGTTGTTCCGTTAATTTAACCTGAAGCTCTGTAAATGCAGGGGCATAGTTTAAGGCATTGTGCAGGAGGTTTGACAGAACCCGCTTTAATTGAAACGGATCCCCCTGAATCGAAGGCGGCGTTTGGCTACATAAATAGTGAATTGAGATGCCTCGCTCCAAGGCAAGATATTGAATTTCGGTCAAACTATCAGCAATGAGTTCATCCATATCAATCAGGGCAGGTTCAATGTTCATTCCCATATTGTCAATTCGATAGGACGATACCAGGGATTGGACGAGATCGAGTTGGCGTTGATGGCTTCTTAAAAGTGCTTCAATGACTTCCGTTTGTTCTGGGGTTAAAGGGCCAAACTGTCCGTCTCGCATATAAGTTAAAGTTTGTTGCCCGCCAATGAGTGGGGTCTTCAAATCATGGGTTAATGTCGCAATAAAATCCTCTCTCATTTGTGCCATATTGCGTTCAATCAGGAGTAAATGCTCCTGGGTTTTGAGCTGTTGGTGATAGCGAATATAACGCACCATAAAGAAAGCCGAAATGAAGATGGCCAGTGCGGCCAATAAGCGGCTGGTCACAACTGCCGGATAATTGAGGACGTTCCTGGGAAAAACCAAATTCAGTAATGTTGCGAATATGGCCAATACCAGCATCAATTTTGCAATTCGAGGGTTTAAAAAGGAAACGGAAATCAAAATGGGGATTAAATACAGGTAAGCCAGAATGTAGGCAGGCGGGGTGGTGAAATCCAAAAGCGCAATGACACAAAATGCCATCATAATGGCTCCCCATTGGGCTTGGGGAGAAACTGGAAGCATCTTATTTTTAAGATTATCAAGCATAGAATGATTTTACTGGCCTCATCCCGGATTTTCTAGGGCGACTAAGGCATCTATATCTCGAGATATAGATCAGTTAAACGGAAAGATAGACCTTGCGCTCTTCGTACTCTGATTTCATAATGC
>JANWKX010000123.1 GCA_025451145.1 Vampirovibrionales bacterium | reverse complement strand
GAATCTGGGGATTCAGGCCCCAGGCCTACTGGCAGGGGTATCGGGGGATATTAACGGGACGGTTCTTCCGAGTAATACCTTGAGTTTTCTGGCAACCCCACCAGGACATTTCTACTTTAATGGCATTAATCTATTTCCTCCGCCGGCACCTCCGCCTTCTCCGCCTCCGGCGCCATCTCCATCTCCTCCTGCGGCACCCGCGGCTAATACTAACAATAACGGTGTTGCTGAAACCATATTCAAGACGACGGTTCCTGGGATTCCGGTTTTAACCACCCAAGACAAAATCAATCCGATTTACATTGAAAACCGGCAGGATGTTAATTACACCATTCTGCCCTTTAGCCCTGTTATCTTTACACCGCCTTTTACCTTACGAACGGAAGCAACCACCACCAGTGACGGGTTCCGGCTGATTATGGAGTACGATATCCCGGATCTCCTCAAACAGTACAAACAGGCCCTCAATACCCAATCCCACCTCATTAATATTAATAACCGCTCTTCAAATATAAAAGGCAATTAATTCTGCAGTAAGCAAATGGGATAAAAAATAATAATGAAGTATTGAAGGTCTTCTCATACAATGGTGACATTGGTTTTTGGGTAGATGAATCTCATGGATGCATTGTCGTTAAAACAGGGTAAGCAAATGGGTTTTCAAACGTTTCACGAGGTCCTGGACTTTCTGGGCCAACTGGACGTGTCGGTGATGAAACTTGGCCTCAGCCGGATACAGCGGGTCATGGATATCATGGGCAACCCACAAAATGCGGTTCCTAGTATTCATATTGTGGGAACCAATGGTAAAGGGTCTACCAGTGCGATACTCCAAAGTGTTTACCAAGCATCCGGATATAAAACAGGGTTGTTTACGAGCCCTCACCTAGTCAACGTTCAAGAGCGAATTCAAGTGAATGGCAAACCCACGAGTGAAACGGCGTGGGTTCTAGCGGCGAATGCTGTCTATCAGGCTATGGCGAAAGCAACCCCAGATCCCAAGGATTGGCTGACTTATTTTGAATTTATCAACGCCATGGCCTTTTGGGTCTTTGAAGACCAGCGAGTGGATATCGCAATCATTGAAGCCGGTTTGGGAGGGCGCCTGGATTCAACCAATATCTTGGCATCACCCTTGGCCGTCGGGGTGACGCCAATTTCTTATGATCACATGGATCGCCTGGGGAAAACGCTTCCCTTAATTGCCAGTGAGAAGGCCGGTGTCTTTAAACACAAGGTGCCTGTATATTCAGTAGATCAGCCCGTATCGGTTTTAGAGGTTCTTCAAAGGGTTTCTAATGCACAAGGTGCGCCATTAATGTTTACTGACTTATCTCATTATACGGTTCAAGGCTTAACACTGGAGGGTGGGAGAGCGTATCGAAATGTTCTGGATTCTCGGAGGCAGGAGCTATACCAGTTGGGCCTGTTAGGACGGTATCAAAGTCACAACCTGGCTCTGGCAATGACAATCATTGAGGGATTGCAGTTCAGTCTTCCAGTGTCACAAGAGGCCATAAGGGCAGGATTAAAGCAGGTCCAGTGGCCAGGACGCTTTCAGTACTTTCCGGAACTGAGTTTAATCATTGATGGCTCTCATAACGAAGCCGGATTTCGAAGTCTGCTCGAAACGCTTCATTTGGATTTTTCGGATTTTGAAATTCATTGGGGCATTTCCCTATTGGAAAATCGTGCCGAATCCTTGATCCATCCGTTGGTCATGTATCCTCAAACACGATCCATCAATTTTGTGACGAGTCAGGCAACGCATCGATTTCATCGTCTGGAACGACTTACCGCCTCGATTGAAGCGTTGAACCAAAATCATATTCTTAAACCTTCCCAAGAGGTTAAATCATTCTGCCTGCAAGCGGTTTCATCAGGACAAGCGCTAAAAGTGCTGACAGGTTCCTTGTATACTGCTGGAGAGGCATTAAGACAAATTTCTTCACATTGAAACGCTTCGTTTACAAAGTCCAACTTTTTCTTGTTCACAATCTTGGCTCCTTCTATACTGTATTGTCGAAAGGGTAATCCCCTGACACAAGAGGATAAAGGCACTATATTTCTGTCAAATGGGTTGCAAGCAATCTGTATTGCATCCCAGAATGCTGAAATTGATGAGATAGGCTCAAACATGAACAAAATGCTTTTAAAACGACTTTTGTATGAAAACCTGGAAACCCTTGTCCATATTGAAAGCCAACTAGAGGCTCTTGGACAAGAGAATCAAGGGATGCTGAGTCCATATATTCAAGCCCTTCAGGATAAGCTCAGTCAGTCTAAATCGAAGCTTTGGGATTATCGGGAAAACTTGGATAAGCTGTTCTCTGAAGCATCACTTGAAAGTCCGGTGATCAATGAGTTCATCGAGGACCTTTTTCCAGCCTTACAAGAAATGATTCGGTATCAGGCCAATGCGCTGTATCGACTGAAAGGTGCTCAACTTTTACCCCAAACAGAACTGCTTATTGCTAATTTAAACCTGGACAAGCTTTTACCGGATTTACCCCATTTGGTTATTTTGCCAACAGAAACGGACAACGTTAAACAGGAAGAGCATGTTTTAGGGTCCGCCCTACTTGGGTATTTACCGGTCCAAAATTTAGAGGCGCCGGTCCAATGGTTTGGGGTATTGGAAACAGTGGCCCAATTTTTTAGCCAACAAACCCTGCAAATTAATTCTCTTTTGGAACATCTGGCGATACCAGAACTTAAAGAGGCCATTGTTTCGCCATTATTAAGCCTAAGGCTACTAGGCCCCGGATATTACAGTTATTATGTGCTCAACGCCTTTCAACAATCAGATGCGGTGGCCCTCTATGTCGTAGAACCCCTCCTATTCCAGGCGCTCAATCGATTTAGTCTGGTAAACAAGGATCTGGTGATCCTCCATCAGAGTGTGGAAAAAGGCCGAAAATATATCAACGCCAAGGAACCCAAGGCCATGGTGAAGGCGCTCCAGAATGATGGATTGTCCTCAGAATTGCTCTCAGTGATTGAGCGTGTGATTCCGGATAAGTTAGCCTTTACCGAAAAATATGGCATGCGTGCCCAGTTACTGGAAGAACGGTTATCTCAACATGTAATGGTGAGTGCTGTTCCCATGATGTCCAGCCCGGCCCAACTGAGGCACGATCTCGAGGATCCTGATTTAGGGGGCGCTATCTATGGTGTCTTAAGTCAATTGCAAGAAAGCGCGGCTTCACCAGTGGAAGTCCTGAATGCAGGTTGGCTTTATAAGCTGGACCAATCCTTAAATTGGCTTCAGGATTTGATCAACGAAGGCCCTGAGGCCGGTTGGGAGCATTTTAAACGCACAGTCCTGGATATGGATACCCTTCTCCTGAAAAGCATTGAAATTTCAGAGGTCCATCGCGTCTTGATTCATGAGGAATCAGAGCAGTTGGTACCGGCGTAGAAAGGATAAAGCGCGATGATTCTGAACGAAAGTCAAATTTTAGAGCGATTACTGGATCCAGATCCTGAGCGACGCATTATCATTACGCCACTCATTCGACCTGAGGAGCAGTTTGGGCCGACGTCTGTTGATTTGCGCCTTGGAACCGACTTTCAGGTGTTGACCCGGTCGAATATTACACACTTGGATGTGGTGAAAAGCCCTGAACAATTATCCCAAGACATGCATAAGTGCATTACCTCGGTAAAGGTCAATCCCACACAGCCCTTTGTGCTGCACCCCGGTGAATTTGCCCTGGCCTCTACGTTGGAATATATTCGAGTTCCCCTGGATTTGGCGGCACGTCTGGAAGGACGTAGCACCTGGGGACGTTTGGGATTGCAAATTCATGCGACTGCCGGATTCGTTGACCCGGGTTTCTCAGGCGCGTTGACCTTTGAGTTGTCGAATGTCAGCACAGTACCGATTCAGCTTTACCCTGGGGTTCGGATCTCCCAAATTTGCTTCTTCCAAAGCGTTGAAACCCGCTTACCGTATGATAAAAAACGGTTCACGAAGTATAGCGGTAAAATGTCCACGGCGGCATCGGCCTTCTTCCGGGATCCCGAGTATGCTCGCATCCGTGAAGCCCAAGAGGCATTAACCTATCAATACTAACCTTTTTCCTTTGGAGAAGATTAGTTGTTGGCCCTGAAGTGGCCTAACCCTTGATTGCTTAGTGTAAAACATTCTATTACGGGGAGTTTGCCTATTTAAGTTTTTGCGTGTAATGCAAGACTTAACATGGTGTTACAAAGTGTTCCAAAAAAATAAATTATTGTTTTTATATAAATACAAGATTTAAGTTTTCTCTTCTCTCTCTACTCTCTATCACTTCGCTCAAAACTCCCTCTCCTATTGGTGAGGGTCTTTTTTTGTTCAGCTGGGCGGTTATTCTTTCACGCCCCCTTGAAGAATGCCTTGGATAAATTGCTTCTGTCCCATTAAAAACAGCACAACTATGGGGACTACTGAGATGGTGGAAGCAGCCATCAGGGCGCCCCAATCCGTAATGTCCCGGTAACTGCTTTTCAGGGCTGCAATCCCCACAGGGAGGGTTCTTAAGCTGTCAGATTGGGTGATGATCAGGGGCCACATAAAGTTGTTCCAACTGCCGATGAAGGCAAAAATGCCTAAGGCCACCAAGGCCGGTTTGGCCAAAGGCAGGGCAATCTTGAGGAAAATTTGAAACGGGTTACAACCATCCATTCGGGCAGCTTCCTCCAGCTCATGGGGCAGGCCATTGAACCATTGACGCAGCATAAAGACCCCAAAAGCCCCGAATAGCCCGGGGACAATCAAGGCAGCATAGCTATCCACCCAGTGAAATGTCTTCATGACAAAGAATAAGGGCACAATATTGACTTGGGGCGGAATCATCATGGTGAGCAAAAACAACATAAACCATAGGTTTTTTCTGGGAAACGTCAGGCGTGAAAACCCGTAAGCCGCCATGGCACAAAGATAAATCTGGCCTAAGGTGGTGAGGATGGCCACGATAAGGCTGTTGAAAAAATACCGTCCCATGGGGATTTGGGTAAAGACCTTCAGGTAATTTTGCCAATAGAGTGATTTGGGCCATAAGTCTGGCGGAAAGTGATAGACCTGCTCTTGAGGCATCAAAGACGTTGAAAACATGACCCAAAAGGGGCCTATCATGGCCAATGCGCCACAGATCAGCGTCAATTGCCAAAACAGCTTAGGCGTCAGCTTCATGAAGCACCCAGTACTTTCTGACCTGCCACTGAACCAAT
>JANWKX010000122.1 GCA_025451145.1 Vampirovibrionales bacterium | reverse complement strand
GTGATTTTAGGCTCAACCGGCTCAATCGGGACTCAGGCGTTAGAGATTATTGAATCGTATCGTCATGAATTCCAGGTGGTGGGATTGTCTGCATGGGGCAATGTGGATTTGCTGGCAAAGCAGATTATGGCCTTTCAAGTCCCTGATGTCACGGTTTCAACCCCTGAAAAAGCAGATACATTGCGATCAATCCTGGCGCTTTCTCACTATCACCAGCCGATTGAGATTAAAGTAGGGTGTGATGGATTAAATGAACTCTCAAGCTTGATTGATTCAGATGTGGTTCTTGTGGGTGTTGTTGGTTTTGCGGGTTTAATGCCGACATTGGATGCTCTAAAAGCTGGCAAAACTGTTTTAACGGCGAACAAGGAAACATTTGTCACAGCAGGACATCTGGTTCAACCTTATTTATCTCAAATTATCCCTTTGGACAGCGAACATTCAGCATTATTTCAGTGTTTGCGCGGCTGCCAATCAATGGATAAAGAGGTCAGAAAGCTCTATTTAACGGCCTCAGGCGGCCCATTCAGAAATTACTCGCCCGATCAGCTCGAAAAAGTTTCGGTGTCAGAAGCCCTTCGGCATCCCAATTGGAGCATGGGAGATAAAGTGACCATTGATAGCGCCACCATGATGAATAAAGGGCTGGAAGTCATCGAAGCCTTACACCTGTTTCAATTGCCATTGAACCGGATTGAAGTGGTGGTTCACCCGCAAAGTATTGTTCATAGTGCCGTGGCTTACGAGGATGGGTCTATCATTGCCCAAATGGGGCAACCTGATATGCGTGTCCCCATTCAATACGGATTAACGTATCCAGAGCGGTGGCCGGCAGTCTCTCACGCCATCCATCTGGATTTATCCAGGTTGCAGGACCTTCAGTTCTATCCCAGTGATGTGGATCGATTTCCATGCCTTCGTTTGGCCTATTGGGCGGCAGAAAAACTTGGAACATTACCCGTTGTCCTGAATGCTGCCGATGAACTGGCTGTTCAGGCCTTTTTAAACGAAGAAATTTCCTTTGTGGATATCCCCAAACAGATTGAATCCCTGATGTCCAGACATCTTGACGATTGGGCGGAACAACCTGACCTGGAAACCATTTTACAAGTGGACGCCTGGACACGCCAAGCGTTCACTCAGGATAAGCATGCCGCTTTATCGCTTTAAGAGCGTTTTACGGTCAACCCTAGTGTCTCAATACCTCAGAGATACAAGGCAACAGAGCATCCGAGGCAATTCCGCCAATTCCTGAGTTGACGATAGGATTTGATGTGACAAAATGATGAGTATATGCGGAAGCACCCTGTCTAGGGATTTTAAGCGTTCAGTATTGCAATATTAAGGATAATCATAGAATGGCAACGACTTTAGTAGCTGAAGTAACAAACCGAAAAACTTCTATCGGGCATATTACCCAGATTATTGGACCTGTTGTAGACGTTGAATACGCTCCAGGAGAGCTTCCTAACATCCATGATGCTTTGAAAGTTGAAGACAAAGATCCCAATGGCAATCCCATTCGCTTAACTTTGGAAGTTCAGCAGATTCTGGGTGATAATCGGGTCCGCTCCGTTGCCATGGACAGTACCGATGGCCTTGTCAGAGGCATGAAAGTTTTAAATACAGGCGCACCGATTTCAGTCCCTGTTGGAAAACCCGTATTGGGAAGAATCCTCAATGTCTTGGGTGAGCCGGTTGATGAGATGGGTTCTGTTGAATCCAAGGAGTTTCTCCCTATCCACCGTGCCGCTCCGACAGTTGAGCAACAGAACACCGATATCGAAATTTTTGAAACCGGCATTAAAGTTGTCGACCTCCTTGCACCCTATTCAAAAGGCGGTAAGGTAGGTCTTTTCGGCGGCGCCGGTGTCGGTAAAACCGTTATCATTATGGAACTGATTAACAACATTGCACAAGAACACGGCGGTGTTTCCGTATTCGGTGGTGTTGGTGAAAGAACCCGTGAAGGGAACGACCTGTGGCATGAAATGAAAGACTCAGGCGTACTGGATAAAGTTGCCCTGGTCTATGGTCAGATGAACGAGCCTCCAGGCGCACGCTTGAGAGTGGCCTTGTCCGCTTTGACCGTTGCCGAATACTTCCGGGATTTCTCCAAGCAAGACGTGCTTCTCTTTGTAGACAATATTTTCCGATTCACACAGGCCGGTTCAGAAGTCTCCGCGCTCTTGGGCCGGATGCCCAGCGCCGTAGGATATCAACCTACGCTTGCAACGGAAATGGGTGAACTGCAAGAACGGATCACATCGACCCGAGATGGTTCGATCACCTCCATTCAAGCAGTTTACGTTCCTGCCGATGATTTAACCGATCCAGCCCCTGCAACCACCTTTGGTCACTTGGATGCGACAACAGTATTGTCTCGTCAAATCGCAGAACTGGGGATCTATCCTGCTGTTGATCCGCTGGCTTCTACCAGCCGAGCCTTGGCGCCTGATGTTGTGGGTGAAGATCACTACAAACTGGCTCGTAATGTTCAGCAAATTCTTCAGCGCTATAAAGATTTGCAAGACATCATCGCGATTCTCGGTATGGATGAGTTGTCTGATGAAGATAAGCAAACGGTTTCCAGAGCACGTAAGATCCAGCGTTTCTTAAGCCAGCCGTTTTTTGTGGCCGAAACCTTTACCGGAACACCTGGCCAATACGTCAAACTGGAAGATACCATTAAGGGCTTCAAAGAGATTATTGAAGGCAAACACGATGACCTGCCCGAACAAGCCTTCTATATGGTGGGCACCATTGAACAGGCTCGGGAAAAAGCTGAACAAATGAAGAAATCCGTTTAGGAGTTACGATCGCCATGAAGTTAAAGATCGTCACCCCCACTCGAATTGTCTTTGAAGATACAGAGATTGATGCTGTCTACGCTCAAACGGCAGATGGTGAGGTTGGTATTCTGCCTCGCCATATTCCATTGGTGGCTCCTTTGAATATCTGCGCCTTAAGATACACGAAGGATAATCAAACTCAGACCGTTGCGATTATGGGTGGTTTACTGAGAACGAATGGTAATGAGGTTTCAGTTCTCTCGGATGCGGCAGAGTTAGCCGCAGAGATTGACGTGGTTCGCGCAAAACATGCTAAAGAGCGTGCCGAAGCCCGTTTAAAACAAACCACCGATGGCATTGATCTGCGTCGAGCAGAAATGGCCTTAGCCCGTTCTCTGGCTCGTTTAAAAGTCGTAAAAGCCCTTTAAACGTTCTATACGCTCTCCAACCAACAACGGGACCCTCATGAGAACATAACGCTTTTAGCAACAACATCTAAAACGAGGGCAACATGTTTTCAAGGCAAAGTGGTTCATTATGGCAATCCTAAACCGACGCCAGACCCTCATAGGGTCCTTAATCACCTTGGGTATCGGTGCATGTTGCGTGGGGTTGTATCAAACCAATCTTCAAACGGATTTGCCTAGTCAGCTGGAGGGGCAAGTACCAGCCTTAAAGCAGCCTTTGGATGTAGGTATTGGCGCTGGGGAACAAATTCAACATGGGATTGTGACCCTTAAAGGCTTTATCAATAAAGTCATGGATGATCCCTATGGACATCCTGCCATCAAGGCAGGACTGCATGCTTCGCAAGGCGCATTATCGATGGGCAAATATGGTTTGGATGCTCTAGGAGACACATTTTGGCCAGATGCTCAGATTAAACGAAAGCAGCAACTCGCACGAGCTGAAATCAGCAAACTTCAAGACGGAATTGATCAGAAAGAAAACGAGATTAAAGCGTTCAAACAAAGAATCCAAGCCTTGGACGATCAGGCCCATCCATTAAAACGGCTGATTCCTCCGTCTTTGATGGACCCGTTGGGTATTTCTGCCCCCCCAGATAAAACGGCCCAAAACATGCCCCCGGATTCACCCGCTGATAACAGTCAAATTATTCCACTCTTCACACAGTCTCGCGTCAAGCAAATGTATCCTGGCCCGCTGGATGGGTCAACGAAGTCTTCCAGTAATAACGGTCAACCCAAAATGTGCAGTTGCCCATGTCCCTAAGTGAAGGACTCGGAAAATAGGATACCGATCGACGCTTAAAATTTGGCTAATCCAAAAGGATTGATTCCAATAATTGCGCCTGTTGACTGATATGTTGGCTCTCCTGGATTGATTTTGGATGAGCACGCATGTACAGTCGTAACGCCTCACGAATCAGCTCGCTTCGGGAACGATGTTCAGAATCGGCAACCCGATCGATTTCCTCCAGGAATTCTTCTTTCATCGATATTAACACTTTGGCCATTTCAATTTGTCTCCCAAACTCAATATTCATTCAATATTCTGGCTATAAGTTATGCAAATAAAAACATGGGACCACTTTAAATTGCGCTGATGTAACAATGTTTTAAGCAAACCGATTCAGCGGTATCCGAATCAAGATAAAAAGAATGGGTTCCAGATTAAATCTTTTGCCCATCTTACCCAACTGAATTCCTAAAGAAAATCGGAAAGCTGAATCAATCTGCTCTCCGAGGGACAGGGCTAATGTATTAGAATTAAGGCCGTCAAGCATCGATCGGTCATGCTTGCCTAAAAGCCTTAAATATTGATTAAATCGTTGACACAATCTTTTCTCTAACCCATACCAAACACCATCAGGTGCTTTTAGAACAATCCTCAATTACTCTCGAAACGCTCTACAGTCTATTTTATTATAAAAACAATTTATTTTAAAGCCTTTTCAGATGAATGTTAAGGCAAATTAAGGGTAAGCTGCTGAAAGCAAACGCGTGTATACAAATAAAAGAATGGGAGGCTTCATTTAAACACTTGGAATAACGCCACGGTTTGCCAGCCAATTTAAAAATTGGGGTGTGCAATGGGCAAGCCTCCCATTCTATGAAATTTTTAAGAATTTTAGCTTATTTTAAGCTGGTGATTTTAGGAATCACGCCAAGTTCCCTTTGAATGCTTACGGCTTTGGATGTAGCCATTTGCCGACGACGTTCCGCACCTTTTAAAACAAAGTACACCGGATTTCCAATGTTGCGGTTTGGAGCGCGTTGGGTTTTCGTTTGGGATGAAAACATACAGCTTACCTCTCTAGTCATCCGCCCTCTGCCAGGATGTATAAAATGCATATCGGCTTTCATCCTGGAATCTTTAATCCTTTAAAAAAATGATACAGAACTTATCAATCATTGCCCATAGCGATACCCAATACACATCAGGGATGGGTCCTTTTCCGAAATACACTTTCAGCTTACACTAAGGATATTGTAAAGCCGTTCAGGAGGCAGATGAGATGAC
>JANWKX010000121.1 GCA_025451145.1 Vampirovibrionales bacterium | reverse complement strand
AGCGCCAGTTATTGCTCCCGAATCATCCGGCCCTTTGGGATCCATTTGCCATGGCGGGTTTAAGCAGAATCCTACAAGAGAATTTTTACTATGTGGCTGCACGAGAGCTTTTTGATTGGCTCCATGGGATTCCGGGCTGGATTATGCAGCACATGGGATGCTACTCCGTGGTTCGAGGGACCTATGATCGGGCATCTTTCGCCATGACCAGAGACATTTTGAGTGAAAACCGGGGACCCCTGGTTATTTTTGTGGAAGGGGAAATTTCCATTCGAAATGATGCCCTACTGCCTTTGGAATCGGGTATTCTACATCTGGCGTTTATGGCGCTTCAGGATTTCCAGAAAGAACACCAGCTTAACGCCCTCTCCGAATTGCCATCGTTGTTTGTTTGCCCAATCGCCATTAAATATATATTTTCAGCTAAGGGAATTGATAGAGCGCTTGAATGTTCTCTTTCGAGGCTTGAAAAGGCCACCGGGTTAATAAAAAAAGGTGGTTCTCACTACGAACGCCTGATGCGGATTCGAAAATTGGTTCTTTTTGAAACCTCTCGCCAATTTGGGTATGACCTAAACCCGGAGGAGGTTTCTCCAGAGCAAATCACGCACCTGGAATCCGATATGATCCGAAAGCTTGAGCAGGTTGCCAATTTACCAGAGGAACCTTCCCTCAGTTACCTGGGCCGAGTGCGACGCCTTCGAAACACTATGGATAGACGCCTCAAAGAGAATACCGAAGATTTACCCCCTTACCAAACGTTGCTGCATCAGCATCAAAAAAAGATTTTAAAAAACTTTTATTGGGATATGGAACGGATGGTCAATTTTATCGGGATTTACGATGGCCCAATCTCCCCGGACATAAGCTGGGAGCGATATGTCGAATTACTTCGCCGATTAGAGCGTGAAGTTTTAGGGGATTATCTGCTTAATCCGCCTCGAACCGCCGTTATGAAAGTCCTGGCGCCCATTGACTTGAAAGATCATTATGAGGATTTTGTTCATGACAAGCGGAAAACCACTGAGCAGCTTATCCATCAAATGGAAACCGATCTCTACCAAGCCATTACCTCTATTCACCCAGAAGCAGAGGCATAACGGGCCGAAACTGATATAGCTTGGTAGGAGTCTAGCTTGCTTACAACCTTGAGCGGCCTTAAAATGAATCCAGAGAGGCTTACTTTAGGAATAAGGATTGCCAGCGCTGATTCAAGGGATTAAGGCATTTCATCATTTGAACCCATCCAAAACGGTTTGGATCGGTCTTCTATTATTATTTTCAATAATGACGTTGCAAAACCTCGTCGCGTTCAGTGAAAACCCTTATTCTATGGATGAAAACGCCATTTACCATTTTCATCAGGCCCAGGAATGGATGGCGACCCACCATTATACCGAGGCCATCGCTGAATACCAGATTGCCATTGGGCTGACAGCATCGAAGACATTTAAGGCAGCTTTAAATCACGATATTGGAAAAGCCTATGAGGCCTCTGGTCAAGCAAAGACGTCGTTTCCTTATTACGAGAAAGCCATTGCCCTTAACCCGGACTTTAGCTTGTATTATGAACATCTGGTGAAGGCGTATGGTAAGACCAAACAACTTGCCCAACAAATTAAACGATGGCGTCAGTATCAAGCGGGCCATCCTAAAAACCTAAGAACCTGGTATCTTTTAGGGCTCCTTTACCAACAAAGCGGCCAGAAACCAGCCGCTCAAAATGCATTTTCAAAGTATCTCAGTGAAGCACCTTATTCTCCCCTGGCCGAAGCGGCCAAACTTTACCTAACAGGGAAGACTGTAGCCAAACAGGATAGGTATAACGTACAATAAAATAGCCGTTCCATAATAAAGGTAATCCATAAGTTCATGAGCATTCTGAATCTGTTGCTTGGTGCGATTGGGGCATTTATACTTTTACGCGGATTATTGCTTCTGTTCTTTGCAGAAGTCGGTCGTAAGCAAGATTTAATTAAGCATATTTACAAAGGCGGTAATGATTTCCAGATTGCAGTCATTATTCCGTATTTAGATTCCAGAAAGATTGCCCCGTTTCAGGACTTGTTGGATGCGCTCATTCGCCAGGATTACCCGAACCAGCGAATTGGAATTCATGTGGCCGCTACTGAGGAAACCATCTTTGGATTACCCTCTCAGGAAGATTTACCCCATAACACCAAAGTTTGGACTTATCCAGCCCAACATGCCACCAGTGGAGAGGTCACCTCATGGTTAATTGAACGGCTTTTGGCTGCTGGCGGTCCATCAAGGCTTTTTGTCTTTTTGGATCCGGATGATATCGTTCGGCCTGATTTTTTAAAAAATGTGACATCACGCGCCTTTGATTGTTTCGCAATGCAAGGTTATATTGCGCTTAAAAGGCCTCCCAGAGGCATTTTCTCCTCTGTTTTAGCGCTATCCAGCCGGTTGATTAATCGGATTGAAAACGCTGGTCGCTTTCATATGGGGCAATCTTGCCGGTTGATGAGTTCAGGTTGGGTGGTTCGGCAAGAATTACTGGAAATGATTGCCTATCAACAAGGTCAGGATATTGATAACCTGGAGTATACCGTTCAGTTGAATCTCAACGGCTATCGGGTGAACTGGGCCCCTAATGTCGTGGTTTACAAAGAAGAAAACGTCGAATTAGCCAGCTTGATGAAAAATAACATCAAGGCTGTTCTCAACCGGCTTCGGTTAATTCCCCGATATAGCCTGCAATTGCTGCTTCAAATGGTCACCCGAGGTGATTTGAATGCAATTGAACAGATTTGGAGTTTGTTTAAACCACCTGCTTTTATCCTAGGTGCTGTTTCTGTGGCGTTTACGCTGTTATCGCATGGCCGTATGTTGTATTACTGGGCTGCTTTTGCGGGAGTTTTTGTAGGAATTCAATTGGTATCACTTTTGGTTGCCCGATGCCGATTTAAAGATTTTATGTCAGCAGCCCTCTTAACGCCTACCGCTTATGTCATCGGACTCGTATCCCTGCCGTTTTTTCTCGTTAACGTTTTGGCCGATGGGTTGCTTCACATTGGCAGAAGACCACAAAAAATACGGATTGGAAGACGTTTTGATGAGTCTAAACCCACAATCGCTTCAAATGAATTGGCTGAGATTAAAAGTATTCGGTCCAAACGATCCAAACACCAGAATCATCGAAATGATGTCTTTGATTTGGAGCATGAAGAAGACCTTCATCATCAGCCTGTTTCTTCTGAATCTTTTGCCACAATCTATGATGAGCAACTGAATCAATCCGCCTTAGAAGGCGAATCCTTCTTATCCGAAGTGGCCAACGAAGATTTGAATGTTCCGAAGCTTTTTCGAGAAACCCATCTTCCCATTTCCAATGGTAAAAATTCTGTAGAATGTAAGATTTCAACGTATATTCAGCATACTGAATCCGGTGAGAATACGTATCACTTGGTGTTTGAATACAAAAATCTATCTTTCAAGACGCAAAGCTATCACATTTTGGATCAGGCCTTCTATGAACTGCACACCAAGCTCAAAGGTCGAGGATTTAGCATTGTCTCCTGCGGCTCCTGTGCCTATTTTTACCGTCCGACAGTCGGTAATGCCTACGGATTTGCCAAAGCAAACGGGTTTTGCCTCTATGGCAAGGAAGGACAAGACATTCATTTTGATACCGATGCTGTTGGTGTCCTGACCGAAGCCTGCCAAAATCATGAAGATATGGCCTATCGCCAAGAGGTGTTAACCCATTGGCAGGATAGCTTAAAAGAGTATTCAGTCTCCTAGAAAAGCTTGTAAAAGGTTTGCTAGCTGCCCAGATAGTTCTTGAGGCTCCGAATACTGCGATTGTTTCGGCACATTTTACGAAGTTTGTTCAACGCGCGGGTTTCAATCTGTCGAACTCGCTCTCTGGAAACCCCAAACAATTGACCGATTTCTTCCAAGGTTCGCTTATTGCCGTCATTCAATCCAAACCGAAGCTTTAAGACATCTCGTTCTCTGGGGCGCAAGGTTTCAAGAACCTTTTCCAATTCTGAGATTAAATTCTCATTGGAAACTCTTGAGTCCGGGGACTCAATGGTTTCATCTACCAGGAAATCGCCAAGTTTGGATGCTTCATCTTTGGTATTTAGTGGTGTTTCCAGACTCACTGTAGATTGGGTGGCTTTCAGTACCAATCTAAGCTTGGCAAGGGAAATGCCAATGCGCTGAGCCAGTTCCTCTTTTGTCGGCGAACGACCAAACTCCAGTGTCAGTTCCCGAGTGACTCTCTTAAGCTTGCCAATGGTTTCAATCATATGGACCGGCAGGCGAATCGTTCGGGATTTATCGGCAATGCCCCGGGTAATGGACTGTTGGATCCACCAGGTCGCATAGGTTGAGAACTTAAACCCCCGCTTATAATCAAATTTTTCAGCAGCTCGGATTAATCCGAGGTTTCCTTCCTGGATTAAATCCAGAAAAGACAAACCACGACCGATATATTTTTTAGCAATGCTGACAACCAACCTTAAATTGGCTTGTATCAGTTTTTGTTTTGCCTCATCATCACCATCCATAATGCGCTTGGCCAAATCGACCTCTTCATCAGGGGTCAAAAGTTTAACCCGCCCAATTTGCTGTAGATAAATTTTAACCGAATCATCTGCCACAGAACGTTCTAGTGGCACTTTTGATCTTTCAGAATCCTCCGCCTCTTCTTCCTCCATTTCGGCTTCAAATAAATCGACGTTGTCTTGGCCGTCATTTATCTCAAGTGCGTCTTCTTCTAGATCCTCATTGAATTGCTTCTCAGAAGACGTTCTGGCCGGAGGCGAAACAGCGTTTTTGGTGCGTTTACTTGTACTGGTCACAATGTCCCCTTTTGATTGTCATGGCCGTTGTTACCATTTTAAGTACGTTCAATTATAACAGGTTGAAATTTGGTTAAAATTGGACTGAAACATTCGCAAAATCAGCTTCTTGGAAGTGCTGGAAAGTTTGTTACACAAACGACCTAGTTTTTTAAATTCATCCTTTTGGGCGAGGGAATCGGGGAATTGGATAAGCAAACCTCAGTCAGTAAAAGGATATTCACAAGGAATAATCCTCTAAATGACCTGCCAATGGGCTGTTTAGAGAGATTAAATCCCCAGGCAATCTTTTGGGTGGCAAGCATTTCAGGGATTCTTCTTGATCAAAAAAAGAAGGCGTCCAGTATCGGACGCCAGGTGTGTTTGGAGTGTACCTAGAGAGTGGGAAATGTGAAATTTGTAATGTGCGAATGGATTTAAGTGGCCTTGATTACAGCCCTAAGAGAAATGGGCAGAGTAAAACCAAAGAAACGCCAATAAATTCATAAATGAGTCTTGCCATCTTGTTTGCTCTCCTTCCTGTTCTCTCTTTCCGAAGCGTCTAACCACTAAGAGAGTGTTGCTAACCGTACCTTTTTGAGTGCAATTAAACCATTTGGCGAATAACCGCCTCTACCTTTCCTTGAACTTCAACGTGCTTGACAATAATGGGCTCCATACTGCTGTTTGCCGGTTGTAGCCGAATATGATCCGACTCTCGATAAATCCGTTTCAAAGTGGCTGTTTCACCTTCAACCAAAGCCACCACAACATCTCCGTTTCGTGTGGGTGCCTTGGGGTTTACCAGAACCATATCCCCATCCATAATATGGTCTTCAATCATGCTCTCCCCTTTGACCCGCAGCACATAGCAATCCTGCGAGCAGAGATCTTCCGTCAAATCCAGCATTTCCACGGTATCCGTAACCGTTTGTAAGGGTTGTCCTGCAGCGATAACGCCCATCACAGGATGCGCCCCCTTTTTACGAAGGAGGTCGTCACGCACCGTAATGGCGCGACGCTCACTTTCATTCCAGTGAATAAACCCTTTTTTCTTTAATGCCGATAAGTGATAGTGAATTGTTGAGGTCGACGTCACGCCACACATCTCGCAAAGCTGCTGAATACTGGGTGGATAACCACTTTGGCTAATAAAGCCGATAATGGCTTCAAGCACTTCTCGCTGTTTATTAGGCAGAGTATTCATAATTGCTTGGGTGACTCCTGAACGTCTCGAATTTTTTTTCTATACTATTCATTATCCATAGGCTACAAAAATATGCAAGAACATATTTTTGATACTTTCTGCAAGCGCTTTTTAGAAGAGTAAAAGCCGGATCTTATTTCTTAAAAGGCCTTTTATTAAAGGAATCGATAAAAAATTAAGGCTTAACAACCCCTTATTGCATAGGATATCTCCTAGACGCTCAGGCAATTGCCGCAATTTGATTCAAAACGAGATAATACCCATGAGTATTCATGCTGGTGATGAATGGGAAGCGAGGTATGAGGCTAATGGAAAATCGACAGCAGTTTGAGGAAATCAGTGGCCAAGGACGAACGGTGGAAGTATCAACACAGAGCAAAACAGTATCTATCGAGAACCTTGAGCAAAATGCAAAGGCCGTGGTCAGCAAGGTGTCTGAGCGGATGGTTACTACGGCAAATCGTTTTGCCGGAGGCACAAACAAAGTGGCTGATACAACCAACCGCGGTATTGATCGGGTTGCGATGTATCTTAAAAAGAAGGATTCCCAGGCCATGATGAACGATCTGCAAGAGGCCGTTCGTCGAAACCCTGGTAAAAGCATCTTGGTTGGTGTGTTGTTAGGGGTTCTGGCGGGTCGTATTCTTCGATGACGTATTTGGATTGGAATAGGATCAAATGATAGGGAGGCTCCCACAATGAGTCTTTACCACTTTCCAGAGCAACCTGAGAACCGTCAGGGCATTGCCAATTTAATCCGCCAGTTGTTCGCTGATT
>JANWKX010000120.1 GCA_025451145.1 Vampirovibrionales bacterium | reverse complement strand
TATCATTCCGTCAGATGGGGACCATTATAAGCATCGGCAATGACAGTGTAAAGGGATGCCGCAGATTGTGCCGGGACCGCCTTCTCGGGAACACATTCCACCCGAACCGTTAAAACACGGCGTCCCAGATCCAGGGTTAACTCATCGCCGACATTAATTTCTGTGGACGGTTTTGCCACTTTACCATTGACCGTAACGCCGCCACCGGATGAAAGCTCGTTGGCAACGGTCCGTCTTTTGATGAGTCGGGATACTTTCAAAAACTTATCAAGGCGCATCAGTTAATTTGGATCGATTAAATCGTTAACACTCTGCAAATTCAGGTGATTATCCTTTAAAATAACATCAAGTGTTTTGTATTAAAAGCAACACGGTTCAGGTCAATTCCTAAGAGATCGCTTTTTTGAACATCCTGGCGCAAAGCCTCATTTTTTGGCAAAACGATCCGATAATCATAGGGGTAGACCAATTCGGTGCCTTGCACCCAGGTTGTCCTCGATGGATAATCTTTTCACATCGTTAATACGGAATAGTAAACAAGGACGGGGCTATGACAGCAATTTACACCAAGGGCGTTGATCGTACGATGCACGAATTCCATAATGAAACCTTTTTGAATGCTCAGCGGCAACTGGATTACGTTGCAGAATTAATGAATCTGGATGCGGGTATTCATGAGCGGTTACGTTATCCGAGAAAAGCCTTGATTGTTTCAGTCCCGATTAAATTGGACAATGGCCATACCAAAGTCCTGGCCGGATACCGAGTGCAGCACGATCAAACCCTTGGGCCGACCAAAGGGGGCATACGGTTTCACCATGAGGTGAATTTAGGGGAAGTGGCCGCATTGGCGATGTGGATGACCTGGAAATGCTCCTTGCTGAACCTTCCTTATGGTGGCGCAAAAGGCGGCGTATGCTGTTTCCCTGAGGAAATGAGCCTAAATGAACTGGAGCGGGTTGCCCGTCGTTACACAACGGAGATTCTTTCAATCATTGGGCCTGAAAAAGACATCCCTGCGCCGGATATGTATACCAACGAGCAAATCATGGCCTGGATTATGGACACCTACAGCAACTTTGTGGGCTATGCCGTTCCTGGGGTTGTCACCGGAAAACCCATTAGTGTCGGTGGGTCCATGGGACGTCATGAAGCCACCGGTAGAGGCGTTGCCTATACTGTGAAAAAGGCCTTGGAAAAACTAAAAATCACGACAGATACCCCGACAGCGGCAGTTCAAGGCTTCGGAAACGTGGGCAGTATCTCAGCCAAATACCTGCATCAGCTTGGGTGTAAAATTATTGCTGTTACCGATGTCCAGGGTGGCGTTTACAACCCGGAGGGTATTGATATTCCCAACCTATTGGCCTATGTCAAAGAGCGAGGGACCGTCGTGGGCTTTGCCAATTGTGACAAAATTGAAAACAGTGAACTCATCGCTCTACCGGTGGATATTTTGGTCCCTGCGGCTTTGGCCAATGTCATTACCAAAGAAAATGCCGATAAAGTCCAGTGTAAAATCCTCGCCGAAGGGGCCAATGGTCCTGTGACCCCGGAGGCGGATGAAATCCTGAACCAGAAAGGCATTTTTGTGATTCCCGGCATCCTTGCCAACTCAGGTGGCGTTGTGGTCTCGTACTTTGAATGGGTTCAAGGCTTGCAGCACCTTTTCTGGAGCGAAGAAGAAGTGGTCCAAAAGCTTCATTTTCTGCTTGGAAAAGCCTTTGAAGAAGTCTACGATGTCCATACTGAAAAGAGTGTTTCCCCCCGAACCGCAGCCATGATTATTGGCGTTGGGCGGGTGGCAAACGCCAAGATGCTTCGAGGCCTCTACCCTTAAGCTTTTAGCGCTTTTAAATTCACTTCAGGGATCTATTGAGTTATCCAAATAAGAAGTAGCAATTTTTGGGTTGCTTCGGGTTTCATATATCCAGATTTAAGCGACTCTGGATAAATTGGTATGAATATTTCCCCATCGTTATATCCTGCTTCACGTGCCCTCATATTTTCTCAACCCCGCTTTCAGGGAAGGGCATCTGTGGGAGTGACTGTGGCCGATTCAGCCACGATGACTAACGCTTCTCAAGTAGAAATAAAAAATATAAAAGATCTTTCTAACGATGAACTCCATCAGCTTGCCATCTTGCTTGCCGGGAAAGAGGATTTTTTAGGGGATACAGGTCCTAAAACAACCGCAGGCCCTGGCGCCAGCGCCAATTCTTCTTCTGTAGCCTCTCCCATGAACACTCAGTCTATTGAATCTGAATTAAAGCATTATCGTAAACAGCCATTCGTTGAATACGTTGCTCTCAAAGGGGCTCCCGGTTCATCTTCAGCCCCCGGGGAGATTTTGGCTTTTGCATTCCTGGTGCAGGATCCTCAAAGCCCCAAAGCAGTTAATATTGAAAATCTTTATTTAAAGGATGAAAGGGAAAATTCTCCGCTTTTGCGGCAACTAACCCAAGCTCTGGTGGATAGAGCCAAAGCCAGGACGGGAAAATCGGGCGAGAACCAATTTAATTATATCTATCGTAGTGTTTTTCAAAATCGAACTGAGGAGATCCAGGATTATGAAGCAATGGGTTTTAAGCCCTATTTTGATGAAGCTTCCCCCCATTCAGTACTAATGGGTAAAGAAATTAATGCGCCTAAGCCAAAACAAGCACCAGAAGAAATTGAGGCCACAATCGATACGCCAACTCATAATCAGGCATTTTCTGGAATTAGGCAGCGTATTACAGCCATTTGGGAGAGATTTTGCCAGTGGATTTCGGGAATTTGGCCGCATGGACAAACACAGGCCTAGTGTTTTGCCAAGCTACTAATTTTAAAGCATACTAGAGAAATGAATTTTTGAATTGAGCGATAGGGATACAAAGTTTGGTAATGTCAAAACTCGTCATTTCAGCCATTGGTCAGGATCAGCCCGGTATTGTGGGGGCATTCACGCAGGTCTTGTTTGAAAACCACTGTAACATTGAAGATACCAGTATGACCCTGCTGGAAGATCACTTTACGATGCTCTATATCATTCAAGCCCCTCCTACATTTTCTCTGGAAAAGCTTTCTGAAAAGCTGCAGCACGTTCTCAAAAATTTTAAGCTGCACATGGATATTCATCCTATCGAAACCAAGTTGGAATTAAAGGACTCGGCAGGCCGTCCTTGGATGATTTCAGTTTCAGGAGAGGATCAAACAGGCATTATGTGCCATGTGGCCCGATATTTAGCCATTAAACAGATTAATATACGCCATTTGTCTTCCAAAAAGCTCTCTCGGCCCAATGGTGAGATCTTGTTCCTGATGGCTTTGGAAGTCGACGTTCCCGCATCGATTGAAGATGAAATTCTTCAAAGGGATCTCATGGATTTGGCAGAGCGAGAATTCCTGGAGATCCATGCGGAACCTTTAGAAGTTCATACCTTATAAGCTCCCATGGCGATTCTTGATATCTTGCTCTATCCCAATCCTGTTTTGCGGGAAAAATGCCGACCCGTGTCTTCGGATGAAGTCCAGTCTGAAGCCTTTCAGCAATTGATTGATTCCATGATTGAGACCTTGTATGCCAAGCCAGGAACGGTGGGGTTGGCAGCCCCTCAGGTCGGACATCCGGTTCAGTTGTTTGTGCTGGATGCCACGGCAAAAACAACGTGTGACCGTCTTTTTGTATTGATTAACCCTGTTATTACCCAACAATCGAACTGGAAATACTCTAGAGAAGGTTGCTTAAGCTTTCCCCAATATATCGTGACGGTCAAGCGGGCTCGAAAACTAGCCATGACCTGGATGGATCGATCTGGCCAATTGGTCAATGAGCAATTCACTGATTTTGAAGCCATTATCGCCCAGCATGAACTGGATCATTTGTCCGGCATTCTGTTTATTGACAGGGTTCGCAATATTGATACCGATATCATCGAACGGACGATGGCTTTATCTCCCTAGTTCGGGATTTCGGTTGATTCGAAGCCAGATTGCAGGTGCTTAAAGCATATGAAGGTTCCAACTGATTACCTTGCCGGGAACCAGATTGAAATCAACCCCAAAATGATAAATATTCAGGCTATTGACCACCATTGGAAGCAGGGTAAATCCCCCGATATTAGGAACACCTTCGGTATAGCCAACCATTGGGCCAAATTTATAGCCTAAAGCATAATTGATTTTATGATTCAGCCAATTCGCCTGATAAACCGTTCGGGCAACAGCCAGCACAAAGGTTTGCTTCGAATAGCTGTTTAAAAAGGTCGCTGCCATAATCCCTTTATATTGGATGCCAAGGAGATCATTGGTGTCACGGTAATGCCTGGAAGTATCAATATGGTACGCCCACATGCCCAGCATGAGTTGGTTTTGAGCCGGTTTTCCTTTTAGAAAATGCTTGATCTTATGGTAAGCGGAGCTTTGGGTTGCTTTATCAGATTCTTCGGACGTCAAGAGCTTGGTTTTATTTTGATGGAGCTTGAAATAATCTTGAGACAAGGTCTCTGAATCATTTAAATTGGACTTCAAAAACCGAAAATCAGAGGATGTGTCCATTGCACTGCTGAGCAGGAGATCCGATTCAAGCAGATGAGGATTAAATTCCAACAAGGAAGCGACTTGCGTATGCTGAGGCGTAAACGAAACAGGCGTTAATACGATGGGCTCTTCAAGGGTTTCAGTTTTAAGCTGGTTTGCAGGCGTTTCAGCCCTGGCAAGACAAAGGCCCATTTGAAAGGCAATCAGCCAAGATAAAAGACAGAGGCATAAGGCTGTTTTTGGTATTGGTTTGGCCACAAATTCCTCGCTGTTTGTCTTTTTTTCTAGGGTAATCAAGCTAATGGCGTCTAAAGAGGGCTTACCTTTCAGGAGTCTCTACGATATCAGAGCCTTGATCAATTGGTCAATTGTCCCATTACATTATATGAAGACTGGCCATTCAAATGCAAAGCGTTTTAACCAGGCCCTGTGACTAAAGCCATAGGTGCCTAACTAAACTGCTGTAAGCCTATGGAGAGCACATACTCATTTTGGCTTTAGCCTACCAGCTGCCTTTGAAGATCGATTGCGGTTGCCTTGGGGGCCGCTAAAGAGGTTCCGGACAAATAATTGACGACATTGAGTTTGCCGGTATCGCCTGGGTCATAGACTACTCTTCCTGACTTGACCCTAAAGCCCGGAATAAAGCCTGATGTTTTAGGATTGAAAGCCGCATAATCTCCATACAAAAGGCATTCTGCGTCATAGAGGTCACTCAGTAAATGATGCTGGCGCAAAAGTGTGATGGGATAAAGAAATTGCGCAGCGTGGGCCTTATCTGGTTTTGCCAGTAATTCCAAAGTCTTTTCATTGGCCATCACCTGGGAAGCTGGCTTGCCTACCAGGTGGTGTCCAAGGGAGACTTGCCCAGACACTTCAGAATCCAAGACCTCAGGGACATTATCACCGGTTAAATCATAGCCCCCTTTTACCTTTGAGACTTCATAAAAACCTTGTTCCCATCGATTTATGACAGAATTATCCACGCTGTACGGGGCCTTGCGATTCCCATGGAGAGCACCCACTTGAATGGCTTGATGAACCACATTCAAAAAGCTAAAGGCGTCAGAACCATAATTGCCTGCGGCAATATAGACCGGCGTCCCCGTTTTAATCAACCTTTCAATGGCAGCGACCACCGGAGGGATAAATTGCCAACGTTTTTCTGTCTCATCGTTCAACTCTCGATTAATAGCAGCCCTCTGGTTAATAATATTCTTTGGACTCAGCTCTCTATCGGGCAGCTCAATATCACTATATTTTGACTCAATCCCCAGTGGAATACAGACAGCATCGTAATAATTCCCACCTTCGGCTTGCTCTGCAATCCCGTTAAACACTTCTGCGATTTGGCGCTCAGGATGTTTACCAGGCGAAAGTTGTGTTAACAGCTTTGTAACCTGGGCCGAAGGGCAGTATGCTTTTAAGATCCGCCTGACCAATTCATGATGAGGCATATCGCCAATACCATCGCCATCAATATCCACCTTGGAAGTGGCAACCAAGTCAACTAGCGCCACTTTAGGTGGGTGGTTCAATGGATGATTGCTGTGTTTTTGAGCCCCTCGATTCCCCTGAAATAACGGCCTAAAACCTGCAGCAAAACGTGTCGTGATGTGCATCAATGGCTTATTCTATTGTCTCCCAACCTAACTATTAAACCAGATTTTGAGCGTTTTGAAAATATTATTCGAATTTGAGCCATTCGTA
>JANWKX010000119.1 GCA_025451145.1 Vampirovibrionales bacterium | reverse complement strand
TAATTCATCACAACGACTTTGTTTTCAGTAATCATCATTCTTTATTTCCTCACTGTAAATTTATGAGTCACCTTAGCACACCTGTCATCAATACTCCAGAATAAATTCTGATGGCCTGATCGACCCATCCTTTCAGCTTGTCCTATCCGTTTAAGGACAATGCGATATCGCTAGAGGCCCAGTAATTGAAGGCTCTTTGACGATCAATGTACATCTTATTGTTTTCATGACATAGTGAATCATGATTTTAACCCGTTGAAAGGGATCAAGAGTCAGGCGGTTTTAGGCTGTGTTGACACTGATACTGTTTTTCGGCTAATCTTAACTACCACGTAAGGAATTAAAGGAGGTTAAACTTTTGCCCACCATTGCTCAGCTTATCCGCAAAGAACGTCAAAAAGTTGAGGTCAAGACAAAATCCCCGGCTTTGACGTCCAATCCACAAAAACGCGGGGTCTGTACTCGGGTTTACACCACGACGCCTAAAAAGCCCAATTCGGCATTGAGAAAAGTGGCACGGGTTCGTTTAACCAATGGCTACGAGGTCACGGCATATATTCCAGGTGAAGGTCATAATCTCCAGGAGCACTCTGTGGTGATGATTCGTGGCGGCCGGGTAAAAGACCTGCCTGGTGTCCGATATCACATTATTCGTGGCGCTTTGGATACTGCCGGTGTTAAAAACCGCAAGCAAGGCCGCAGCAAATATGGCACCAAGAAAAACGAAGCCGCTGCTGCTGGCAAGAAATAAGTCATGAACCGCTGTTTATTTGCGTAAGAAAAAAGGAGTTTAACTTCTATGCCTCGTCGGTATAAACCTGCTCGAAGAGTTCCAGCCCCTGATCCTGTTTTCAATGATGTTGAAGTCTCTAAATTTATCAATCGCCTCATGCAACGGGGTAAGAAAAGTGTGGCGGAGCGTATTTTATACAACGCCCTGGATTTGATTGGCGAGAAAATCCCGGATGAAAAATCGATTGAGGTTTTCCATAAAGCGCTGAAAAGAGTCACCCCGTTGGTTGAAGTCAAAGCGCGCCGTGTGGGTGGGTCAACCTACCAAGTTCCCATTGAAGTCCGTCCCGAAAGAGGATCTGCGTTGGCCTCCGGCTGGATTATCCGATTTGCCACTCAGCGTACCGGAAAATCCATGGAACAAAAATTAGCCGAAGAGCTTCTCTCTGCTTATCGCGGTGAAGGTTCGGCAATCAAAAAGAAAGATGATACCCACAAAATGGCTGAAGCCAATAAAGCTTTTGCCCATTACCGCTACTAATAACACTATTTAGCGTGTAAAATTCTGAAATTAATCAGGATTAAGCCTGTTACATCATTAACAACGAAGAGGAAACAAGAGACGTGGCCAGAAGTGCACCCCTCGAAAAAGTCAGGAATATTGGAATTGCAGCGCATATCGACGCTGGAAAAACCACGACCACGGAGCGGATTTTATATTACACCGGTAAAGTCCACAAAATCGGTGAGGTCCATGAAGGGACTGCTGTAACCGACTGGATGGAACAAGAGCGTGAGCGTGGGATTACCATCACCTCAGCCGCCATTACCACCTTCTGGAAAGACCACCAGATTAACATTATTGATACCCCTGGTCACGTTGACTTCACCATTGAAGTTGAACGTTCCTTACGGGTATTAGATGGTGTTGTAGCAGTCTTCTGCGCCGTTGGTGGCGTACAGTCCCAGTCTGAAACTGTTTGGCGTCAAGCCAACCGATACAATGTTCCCCGCCTAGTGTTTGTCAATAAAATGGACCGAGTCGGCGCCAACTTCCCCCGTGTCGTTGATCAGATTAAAAATCGTCTCGGCGCTAATGCCCACCCCATCCAATTGCCCATTGGCAGTGAAGATACATTTGGCGGGATTATCGATCTCCTGGAAATGAAGGCTATTCTCTACAGGAATGATATTGGCACCGAAGTTGAAGTTGCAGACATTCCAGCAGACTATAAACAACAGGCCGATGAAGCACATGCCAGCCTGGTAGAAGCCATTGTTGAAACCAACGATGCCTTAATGGAAAAGTATCTGGAAGGCGAGTCTATCTCCGCAGCAGAACTCAAGAGCGCTCTGCGTAAAGCCGTTTGTGACGTTAAGATTGTCCCGGTGACCTGTGGGACTGCTTTCAAAAATAAAGGGGTTCAACCTTTATTGGATTGCGTTATCGAGCTGCTGCCTTCTCCATTAGATATCCCCCCCATTCAAGGGATATTGCCCAACGGAGATACAGCCATTCGTAAAAGTGACGATAATGAGCCGTTCTCAGCGCTTGCCTTTAAGATTATGACCGACCCCTATGTCGGCCGCCTGACCTTTGTCAGGGTCTATAGCGGTACGCTTCCGGCTGGTAGCTATATTATGAATGCCACCAAAGGCAAAAAGGAGCGGATTAGCCGATTGGTTCAGATGCATGCTGACCAACGTAACGAGATTCAAGAAGTTCATGCGGGTGATATCTGTGCGGTCGTTGGTTTAAAAGACACCACCACAGGGGATACACTCTGTATTGAAAACAATCCGATTGTCCTGGAATCCATTCACATTCCAACACCCGTTATCTCCATTGCCATTGAGCCTAAAACCAAGGCGGATCAAGAGAAGTTGTCCTTGTCCTTAAGCAAACTGGCAGAAGAAGATCCCACCTTCCAGGTTCGCCAAGATGAAGAAACTGGCCAAACCATTATCTCCGGGATGGGTGAACTTCACCTGGAGATTATTGTGGACAGGCTGCTTCGGGAATTTAAAGTCCAGGCCAACGTGGGTAAACCACAGGTTGCCTACCGTGAAACCATTACCAAGGAACTGGAAATCGAAGGTAAATACATTCGCCAATCCGGTGGTAAAGGTCAGTACGGTCACGTCTGGCTACGGCTTCGCCCCCAAGAGCGTGGGGCTGGATACACCTTCGAGAACAAAATCGTGGGTGGCGCCATTCCTAGAGAATACATCCCCGCTGTTAACAAAGGGATTGAAGAAGCGTCTCAAGGCGGTGTCATTGCTGGCTATGAGTTGATTGACTTCAAAGTCGAACTCTTTGACGGGAGTTACCACGATGTTGACTCCAGCGAGATGGCCTTTAAGATTGCCGGTAGTATGGCGTTGAAAGATGGCGTTAAACGCGCTGGCCCTCAACTCCTAGAGCCCGTCATGAAAGTGGAAATCGAAGTTCCGGAAGAATTCATCGGCGATGTCATTGGCGATCTCTCCAGCCGACGTGGTCGGGTTGAAGGGATGGAGCCCATCGAGGGAACCCAAACCCAACGGGTTCGAGCCATGGTGCCTCTGGCTGATATGTTTGGCTATGCCACAGATATCCGTAGCAAAACCCAAGGACGAGGAACCTTCTCCATGGAATTTGCTCAGTATGAACCTATTCCAAACAACATTGCAGAGCCCCTGATTGCAAAATTCAGAGGACAGGAAGTAACCGCTTAGCGCGCTGTTGTTTTCCAAATTTGAGAAACCACCTGTGTTCAAGACAGGTGGTTTTTTCATGTCATGTTGATCAACAGCAACATAATTCGATAAAAAGAGTTCCATTATTTGACGTCTTGCCTGAAAATAGATAGTGAACGGTTGTCTTAAGGTGGATCGTTGGACGGGGAGGTTTCATTGCACCATCAAAAACGGGTGTTCTATCAACAACCCCAGCAGAAAGATCAGGCTAAGCCCTATAAGGCTTTGAAATGGATGAGCCTTGGCCTTGCAGGGTTGGTGTTTGGATTATCCTTACAGAATTTTTACCTGACCGCTTCTGCACAATCTACTTCGGGGAAGCTACCCATTCTGTTGCAACCCTCAGAAGAACTCCCAAAGCACGCCTCTGCGACCCCATCTGCTGATGATTCCAGCACGCTTAGAACCCAGGTTTCCAAAAAAATTGTGAATCAGAAGACCAAAAATTGCGGCATTTGGCTGGATCCCCAAAAAGGTTTTTTTGAACACTGTGATACGTCGGATCAATTGGTCGAAACGCCCTTTCAAAAGCCGGCTGAACAGCTTGATCCGGATAATCGACCTGAAATTGTCCAATTCAATCCTCATGAACCGCCGCCAGTCGAGCAGGCCCAAGCTTCTGCCCAATCTACGCCCAGCATGATGGATACCTTAGATGAGCACCTGCAAAAAATCTCTGAGGCCTTAATGACCATCGCCCCATTAGATGAGCTGACAAGACTCATTCAAAGGCTAGAGACCGACATTGCCGATAATTTTAAACAGTATGGCAGTGATTCCATGGTGGCCGATTCCATTTTATCCCCCATGTCATCAACGCCCATTGCGGATGCGACCCCACAGAGAGGCGCCAATGCGCCTTTAGTACAAACCCTTGCTGTAGGGGATCTTTCGCCTCAATCTACCCATAAAAAGAATATAACGACGCAAGACGCCCGAACAATTTTAAATGCCTCTGATATGGCGATGCTCTCCACGGAGAAAGAGATTGAGAATTTAGGAAAACCCAAAAAGCATCACCGAAAAGGCATTTTGGGGAAAGCGTTTTCCAAGCTGACATTGCACCATCACTTTGGAGGATTTAGGTCAAAACACCCTGTGATTGCAGAAGCCCCTCCCGTTTCTCAGTCGGACCATCCGCCCATTGCCATGACGGCCATTGAAACCTCTAGCAATACTGCCCCCGTTTCTCAACCGGAAGTTTGGCCCAATAATCCGATGAGCCATGTAGCCAAAGGCGTCGTGTTTGTCTTACGCAAAGCCCTGGGCGTTAAAGAATAAACGTTTCTTCACAAGAACCTTTTGTGTCGAAATAACCACTTCGACCAATCAATCAGGCCCCTGTTGAAACAACAAGGGCCTGAAACGTGATATAGGGCTTGAGAGAATACTAAAGCTTAGTATTCATCCATGCCGCCAGGCATTCCGGCAGGCATTGCAGACTTTTTCTCCGGTAAATCAACCACCAGAGCTTCGGTCGTCAAGAGTAATCCAGCAATGCTGGCAGCGTTTTCCAAGGCGCTGCGGGTCACTTTAGCAGGATCCACAATGCCTTTTTCAAACATATTGACGAACTGATCGTTTTGAGCGTCGTAACCTGTCTCTAGGGGCATATCTTTGACTTTCTCAACAATCACTTCACCACGGGCGCCTGCGTTATCAGCAATCTGCCGTAACGGGGCTTCCAAGGACCGCTTCAGGATCTCGGCACCAGTGCGCTCTTCTTGCTCAAGGGTTTGAGCAAACTCTTGCAGTCTCCCTTGAATTTTCAAGAGGGTGGTCCCACCACCAGGCACAATGCCTTCTTCAATGGCAGCACGAGTAGCGTTCAAAGCATCTTCCAAGCGGAGTTTACGATCTTTTAACTCGGTTTCAGTGGCTGCACCGACTTCAATCACGGCAACCCCACCAGCGAGTTTGGCAAGACGCTCTTGGAGTTTTTCTTTATCGTACTCGCTATCGCTTTCTTCGATTTGACGTTTGATTTGTTTAACGCGAGCTTCAACACTGGCTTTAGAGGTTTCATCAACCACAATAACCGTGTTTTCTTTGGTCACGGTGACGCGACGGGCTTTACCAAAGAAGTTATTGCGTGCAACATCTTCTAGTTTCACCCCAAGGTCTTCCGTGAACAACTGACCACCAGACAAGATAGCGATATCTTCCAGCATCGCTTTACGACGATCGCCAAATCCAGGGGCTTTAACCGCAACAGCGCGAATGACTTTTCTCATGTTGTTGACAACCAAAGTTGCAAGGGCTTCGCCTTCAACATCTTCAGCAATCAATAACAGGCCACGGCCTTCACGAGCCACATGCTCCAAGATCGGAACCAGGTCGGAAACCAGGTTGATTTTCTTGTTAACGCAAAGAACGAAAGGATCTTCCAGAACAGCTTCCATTCTTTCGGTGTCGGTGACAAAGTAAGGGCTGATGTAGCCTTTGTCAAACTGCATCCCTTCAACGACTTTCATATGAGTGCCAATAGATTTGGACTCTTCAATGGTGATGACACCATCTTTACCTACTTTGTCCATCGCTTCAGAAATTAATTCGCCGACTTTTTTGTCGTTTCCAGCCGAAAGGCTAGCCACTTGAGCAATGGCTTCTTTGGATTCAACAGGGCGTGCCTGCTTTTTGATTTCCTCAACAACAAAAGCCACACTCTTGTCGATTCCACGCTTAATACCCATTGGGTTAGCGCCAGCAACGACGTTTTTCATGCCTTCATGGACAATGGCTTGAGCCAAAACAGCAGCGGTTGTGGTTCCATCACCAGCAACATCGTTGGTTTTGGAGGATACTTCGCGGATCAACTGGGCGCCAGCATTTTGTTCGTTGCTTTCCAACTCAATTTCTTTAGCAATGGTCACACCATCGTTTACGATTTGCGGAGGGCCGAATTTTTTTTGAAGGACCACATTACGGCCTTTGGGACCGAGGGTCACTTTAACGGTATCGGCAACGATATCAATACCTTGTTCTATCGCCCGACGTGCATCTTCATCAAATATAATTTGTTTTGCCATTGGATGATTTTCCTTTCTTTAGTTATCACCAGCTATTTCTGACGGTATGACTACTCAAGGATACCCAGAATGTCTCTTTCAGACAGGATTTTCAAGTCTTTTTCACCTAAGCGAACATCCGTACCGCCGTATTTTGCGAATAACACCCGATCACCCGGTTTAATGCCCATTTCTTCCCGTTTTCCGGATTCAAGCATTTTGCCGGGGCCCACAGCGAGAACAACGCCTTGTTGGGGTTTTTCACGAGCCGTGTCAGGAATAAAAATACCACCAACGGTTTGCTCTGATTCAGGTTCAATTTCGATTAAAACCCGATCGCCCAAAGGTTTAATACTGGATTTAACAACAGTTGCAGGCATAAAATCCTCCTTTTACTAAGACAATTGCTGACTCACCATGCGAAAGTTTACATCCTAATATATAAATGAGGCCGATCGCAAAGTAAAGGTGATTAATGAAACTTTAATGATTAGCGAAACCACATTATTGACAAGGTTTACATTTTTCACTCACTCAAATTATTTAATCAAAAGGCCCATTATCGTCTTGCCACATTATCAACGCCCTTTTCAGCAGAAGTCATCCCATCCAAGCAATTCGATTTAGCACCTCTGATATAACGCGTCTTCCATTCATCAAGTTCATCCAGACAGAGGAGCGCTGCCGCCATGAAGTTCGATTATCTGGATGAGCAGCCAGAAGCGTCCCATCGTTATGATCTTTTAGAAGGGAAGGAGTGCATCTTTGAGAGATTTTTGGGTAAAACACCATTTTATGGACCACCATTTATACCGTTCCAGCGTGGGCTTTATGGCTTATGCGCTCCTTTTAGGCGGATTTTTCATGGGCTGTAGCCATGGGGCATCCGGTGGCTCAAACCTCTTGCTGAAAAACAACAATGGCCAAGCCATGTCCGAAAATGTCATGAAAGTGCCTCAACTGCTCGATGTTTCAACGATTGCCAGTTTGCCCAGAACCAACCCGTTTTTATCACTCATTGTTCCCCCTGCTGATGCAGCACCAGCCGATTCACCAACGACACCCCTTCCGGACAAACCTGCTGATCAACCTAAAGATCCCTTTAGCAGCCTTTCCCTGGGTGGCATTATGTACCATGGCCGAAACTCGCTTGCCATTGTGACACCTGAGGGAGGACAAAGTTACATTCTCCATAACGGTCAGGTGTTTAGCATTTCAACCGATGATATGACCTATCAAGCCAAGGTCAGCCATATTGATAGAACCAGCTTGGGTTTGAAAATTTTGAACCCACCCTCTGACTTACCCCCAGGAATGGCCTCAAGAATATTAAGACTGGAAAGCCTCATCGGCTATCAGGGGAAAAGTAAGGGCGGAGACGGAGGTGGCAGCGCAAGCAGCGTTTCCCATGTCCAATCCACTAGCTCTGGACCAACGGCCTCATCAGACGCCTCTTCTGACGATAATAATCAAGATAGCCCTTCCTCTAATAGTAGCCCCTCTCAGTCTCAAGGCAGCAATTCGAATCAGACCTCTGGCAGTAATGCCAATGTAGGGTACTCTCCAGCCAATAGCAACTATGGCCCCTCCTCATCCTATGGGAATAATGGCGGAGGATATGGGAACTATGGCAATAACAACGGGTACGGAAACCCTGGGGGATATGGAAATAACGGGGGATACGGTGGTTATGGATCAAGCTATGGCGGCTACGGAAGTAATGGGGGATATGGAAGCTATAACAATTCTGGAGCGAACTATGGTGGTTATGCTTCTCAAATGAATAACTATCAAAGCCAAGGGCCTTTCAGTAATTCTGCCCCAGGAAGGGTCGGGCAGTATTTTATGCCCCCCTATACCACTGGACAGAATCAGATGATGCCCGGGACAACCATGTATGGATATTAAAGATTTGCCAATTGCCAGACGGAGGTCTTCATTTATGGATGTGTCATTCCAGAAACTGGATTATAAACGGATAATTCAGGCTTGCTATCGAAAAGGCTTAGCCAGTAGCCTTATGCTGAGTCTGGTTTTAGGCCAAGGCTTTGCCCTGGGGGCTTCCTCTCCATCGGATGGCCTGATGGACAATGCCGTTCAAATTCATGGCGGTGTCTCTGTCGGCGTAGGAGGCAATGAAATCATCCCTTCAATCTCCTTGCGGGATGCCGAGATTAAAGATGTCTTATACACCCTGGCGGAACAAGCCGGGTTCAATGTGATTGTTGATGATAGCGTTGATGGGGCTCTTAGTCTGGATTTAAAGAATATTTCGGTGAATAAATTACTGGAATATATCTTTAGCCTTGCCGATTTATCGTATTACAAGGATGGAAGTACCATTATCGTTACTACAGTAGATAAAAGTGATAAAAAATCTCTGAATAAGCTGGTTTTAAAATCCATCCCTGTCAAATACAGTAATGCTTCTGATCTTGCCACAGTTTTAAGCAGTACGGTTTTCAACGTCGATCGTCCTGGTGGCAATAAGCATGCGGTTGCAACAGCAGATCCCAGGACAAACTCTATTCTGCTCATGGGGGATGCTGAAGATATCGATTTGGCCAACCGTGCTTTAGCTGAATTAGACTTTCCCTTGCAACATAAAACATTTTTCTTGAAAAACTCAACACCTTATATTGTCGCCAACATGATTGCCCAAACTTTGTTTTCTGTCTCTGTCACCCAGGGGATTGGCTCTATGGGAGGCATGATGGGAGGAATGGGAGGTATGAGGGGGGGCATGGGCGGTGGCATGATGGGCGGCTCCATGGGCAGCATGGGCGGTGGCATGATGGGCGGTTCCATGGGCAGCATGGGCGGTGGTATGATGGGCGGCTCTATGGGCTCCAGCATGGGTTCAATGGGCAGCTCCATGGGTTCCAGCATGGGCTCAATGGGTAGCTCCATGGGTTCCAGCATGGGCGGCGGCATGATGGGCGGCTCCATGGGCAGCATGGGCGGCGGTATGATGGGCGGCTCCATGGGTGGCATGGGCGGCGGTATGATGGGCGGCTCCATGGGCGGCATGAGTAGCATGATGATGCCCGTTCAAATCTTTAAAGGGGGTCCGGTCACCTTTATCGCCAATAACGCCAATAATACGTTAACCCTCATTGGAACGGCAGAGCAGATTCAGCTGGCCCAAGATATGTTGTATGACGTGGATATCAAATCACCTCAAGTGGCCATTCAAGTCAGTGTCATTGAGTTGGACGAAAGTAAGACCAAGGGATATCAACCGTTATGGAACAGTACGACCCCAGGAAGTGGTAGTATCCAAGGGAAAAAAGGTGGCCTTAACTTCAATGGGGATACTTCGGTTCTCTTCTGGAACAATACAGGCAACCCAATCACTGGAAACGTCAGTACAATGGGAAGCGGTGGCTTATCAGCTAAATTCTCTTCTTCAAAAGGCAAGATACTGGCAAACCCAACGGTTATTGCCGTTAGTGGAACCACATCCATGATTAACGTGACCAATGACATTTATGCTGGGAATCAAACCACCTATACCGGCTCAACTGCCAACATCCCGATCTCGATGCCAATTGTCAAACAGGTTGGGATTACGCTCAGCATTATGCCCCAGGTCTCTAACAATGGCATCATTACCTTATCACTGTCCCCAACTGTCAGTGCGCCTTCCGGAACGGTTACGGATCAAAACGGAAACGTGGTGACAACACTGACCACTTCCGATAATTTGAGCATTGGTCAAGCCCGCGTTCAGGATGGGGAAAGCCTCATTCTGGGTGGACTCATTCGGGAAACCAATAACTCCAGCTGGCAAAAAATTCCTTTTATTTCCGATTTGCCCATTGTCGGCGCCATGATGCGGGCATCGAGCACCAATGCATCGGCGCGCTCTGAACTGATTATTGTAGTCACCCCTCGCATCATCAAAGAAGATGGGGTGCCCTATTTCAGGAAAGAATGGATGAACAGCCTCTCTTATGGCTCAGGGGCAAACGGGTCCTCTTCTGGACCTTCAGCACCCGGAGACATTATCCCGGCTTCAAATGCTAGTGGCAGCTCCTCAAGATCATCTTTTCAAACCCTGGAAAACCATGGAAACGGAGATGGCACTAAAACCTTACAGCCACCTTCCGCCATTGACTCCTCTAAATCGCCGCTTTCAACATTTGGAGAGGTGTTGAAATAAAGATTTGACCAAATTGGTCGATACCTCTAAGGCACTTGGATACGTTGAAGAGGTCTTCCTTGATTACCCCGTCCCCCATTTCTTCGGAGAATAACCCTCCTAATATTCCTGGCGTTGCCAAGCGTGGCTCGAAAATGCTAGGTGAAATTCTGATGGAGGAAGGATGGGTTACTGATGAGGATATCCAAGAAGCCTTGGTAGAAGCCAAGAAAACCGGCCAATATATTGGCGGCGTATTGCTCCGAAAAGGAAAGATTTCAAAAGAACAGCTTGGGAAAGCACTGGCCAAGCAATACAACATTCAGTATATTTCTCTGAGTAATATTGAAATTGATCGCACCCTTCTTAAACTCTTACCTGAACAGTTTATGAAGGATAACGACGTTATTCCGGTTGCAAGAGAAGGTGGAAAGCTGATTGTCGCCATGCTGGACCCCACCAATCGACGGGTCCTGGATGAAATCACCTTTATTACAGGGATGCGCCCCCAAGCCTTTGTCACCACCTCGGTTGAACTTAACGATATCTTCCAGAAACTAACCCATTCCGGGAACACCAACAATCTCATCAATGAGATCAACACCATCGTCTCCCAAAAAGAGGAGAGCGCCGATGAACAGCTTCGCCAACAACAGGAACAGGAAGTTGTCCAGGCAAACCCATTAGTCAAACTGGTTAACTCCATTATTGAAGAAGGGATTGAGAAAAGCGCCAGTGACATTCACATTGAGTCTCGCGCCAATGGGTGTTTGATTCGTTACCGGATCGATGGGATTTTACATTCCGCATTGGATGTTCCAGCCAATATGGAGGTTAGCCTGATGACTCGGGTCAAGGTTATGGCCCGTATCGATATTGCGGAGCATCGTCGCCCCCAGGATGGGCGGATTTCACTCAGCTACAAAGGCACTGAGTATAACCTCCGGGTTAATACGCTCCCCATTGGCGAAGGGAAAGAAAAAATTGTTATTCGGATTTTACGGCCCTCCAAAAATATCACCGATTTTGCGGATTTAGGCCTAGGGACTCAGGATGTCAAAAAAATCGAACTGCTTTATCAAGCCCCTTACGGGATTGTCCTGGTGTGTGGACCGACCGGATCCGGGAAAACCACAACACTCTACACAATTCTGCATAAAATCAATGATGAAATGCGCAATATCTCCACCGTCGAGGATCCAATTGAACTTAAAATCAATGGTTTAAACCAATCCCAGGTAAACTCCAAGGCGGAATACAACTTTGCAAGTGCCTTAAGGGCCTTGCTTCGTCAGGATCCGGATGTCATTATGGTGGGCGAGATTCGGGATTATGAAACCCTTGAATCCGCCATTCACGCCTCACTAACAGGCCATTTGGTCTTTAGCACCATTCACGCCAATACCACCGCAGCAACGGTCACTCGATTGGTTGAAATGGGGGCTGATCCCAGCTTGATTTGTTCAGCCCTTCTTGGGGTTGTGGCTCAACGTCTGGCCAGAGCTTTATGTAATCAATGCAAGGAACCTTATCAGGCCTCAGAGCAAGAACGAGCCTTGATTTTTCCGAAGAACCCGGAACAGCAGAAAAAAGCGCTCACCCTTCACCGAGCCAAAGGCTGTGACCATTGCCGAGGGACCGGGTATAACGGTCGGGCTGGGATTTACGAAATTATGATTATCGATCGTAAAGTCCGCCAATTGGTCAACGAACGTAAGTTGGACATTGAAATTGAAGACGCCGCAGTGACCGCCGGAATGAAGACACTGTATATTTCAGGCTTAGAATTACTTTTGAAAGGAAAAACCTCATTTGAAGAGTTGGTCAGGGTCTTAGGACCAAACTTGGGCAGAACCATCTAATTGGGATAAGGAACGATATCGTGATTGCGTACCAATATGAAGCCTTAAAACTATCCGATAAATCACGGGTTCAAGGAACCATTAACGCTGACACCGAGCGCCATGCCCGAGAGCTGCTTCGGGAAATGGACTTGTATCCTACCCAAATAAAGCCGTTCAAGTTAAAGGCGCCTGGAGACCAAAAAGCAAAAGCAAAGACCCCCTCTGCCTTTGATGCATGGATTGCCGAAAAAACGGCTCACATTGGCCTTCAGGAAAAAATTACGTTTACCCAAAACCTAGAAATTATGGTTCGTTCCGGGATTCCGATTACCGAAGCCTTGATGTACATGGAAAACTACATGGACAACGTCAAGTTTAAACGCTTGGTCAATAACATCCGGCTGGATATTCTTTCCGGTTCATCCTTTAGTAAAGCCCTTTCTAAACAAAAGAAAATTTTTAATGACACCTATGTCAGCATTGTGCAAGCCGGTGAGGCGAGCGGGGAACTGGAAACGGTCTTAAAGCGCCTGGCCGATATGTTGATTGCTGAAGCAAGCCTTCGTAAAAAAGTGATTTCCGCATTGGTCTATCCAGCCGTGGTCATTGCCATTGTCATTATCGTTTTGATCATCATGTTTACCTTTGTCATACCCACTTTTACCAATATGTATAGCAAACTGGGCGTCAAATTACCGATGATTACTCAAGTAATGGTCGGCATCAGTGAATTTTTAAGGCATTTTTGGTACATCGCCCTTACCGTTACCATTGGGGGCACAATTGGCGGCCGTCAGTTTGCCGCTTCAAAAACAGGCAAGGCATTCATTGATAAAACCATGCTCAAAATTCCAGTAGTTGCCCCTTTGGTCTCGTCGGTGGCCATTAGTCACTTTATCTCCACGCTGTATGTCTCCTTTGCCGCTGGCTTACCCATTACCGATTGTATGTTGATGGCTTGCCAAACCGTTACCCATACGACCATTCGTCAGGCGTTGGATGAGGTCAATATTAAAATCCAAGGTGGCCAGCGATTGGCTGCCGCCATGGGAGAAGCCGACGTCTTACCTGCCATGATCCTGATTATGGTCTCAACCGGGGAAGAGGCAGGATCTTTGGATGAAATGTTGACCCATTGTCTGGACTATTTGGCAGGGGAAGTCAACCAACGCGTTGATATATTAATGTCCTTAATGGAGCCTGTGCTTTTGGTGGTCCTAGGGGTCATTGTGGGTTGCATGGCATTGTCCATCTACCTGCCCCTCTTTAGCATGTATGAACATATTCACTAAGTCGGGACACGATAACGGGACATTAAACCGACGGATGTTCTGTTGCCCGGTAATTCGTTTCTAAGCGCTGTATGGCATTACCATTAAATTCCACCAAGGCTTTAGCAACCTCATCATTGGCAATATCCAGGAATAATTCCAAATCGGCTTGTTGTTGCCTATCTACCTCACCTAAACGGCCTTGATGGCTCAACACGTCGAGGCGTGCTTCCGCCAATTGAGCCAGCTTTCGATAAACAGCGATATCGGCTAGGATAAACAGCTTGGATTGAACCGGTAAAAGAGACTCCATGCGTTGCTGCCGCTGAATATCTTTTTGATCGGCCCAGCCTTGATAAACAGCTGGTGTCCCACCCGATTGCCAGATCTGCTGAATGGCCTCAAATTCATGCTTTAAAGCAAAAGCCAGGTTGGCGACCACGTAATCATAGGCCGCATCAATTTTCTGGATTCTGGAAGGATGAACATACTGCTTGAGGGTCGATACGAAACCATTGGATGAAGCAAGCATGTTAATCCCATGGAGCGGATTCTGCTTCGCTTTCTCCTGTTCAGCCATCAGCACGCCTGCCCCAATCAGGTTTCGTTGGATGTTTGAAGTCCCTTCATAGATGGTCAGGACTTTGGAATCCCGGTACCGCATGGCAAGGCCCAAGCTATCCTGAGGATCCTCCATAAACCCTGCGCCACCCAAGGTATTAATCGCCTGCTTCGCAGAATCCTCAGCCAGTTCCGAGTTAAAGAGCTTGGCCATGGATGTAAAGAGTCCAAAGCGATTTGACTTTGGATCGGCTTTAGCGGCAGCCGCTTCATCGATCTGTTGGGCATCATCCATCACGAGGAGCCGACCAGCGGCAGCTTTAGCCCGTAATTTCAGTAAGGGGAAGATGACGCCCTGAAAATCTTGGATGGCATGTCCGTTCTGTTGACGTTTTTGGGCATATTGAAAGGCTGTTTCAAGGATGCCTTCAGCCTGACCAAGACTCATGGCACCGACCAATAACCGGGTTTCATCCAACAAGGCCATCAGTTTGGGATACGCATTGAGTGCCTTGGGAGGCTGGGTTGGATCGCCCAGCATAAAGATCTCCGGCACGATAACGTCATTGGCCTTAATATTTCCGTTGTTCACCACTTTAAGGCCCATCTTCTGGTACTTACCGCCAGAGGTTGTAATATGCTCCTCTCCAATCAAGGCACGGGGCACCATAAAAAATCGATAAGAACGTTGGCTCGGAGGCGCCTTAGGGTTATCGACCGCAAAGACTGCAATAAAATCAGCGCCGGGATGAATGACCGTCCCATGACTATCCACGACCCTAGCCGCATTGCCGATAAACCGTTTATCAATGTTCAAGCGATAAACCGTTTTACCGGAGGCGTCTGTCTCAGCTTTAAACGTGGATTTGACACTACGGGGGTCAGAGCCGACTGTTGATTCGGTCAAGCCAAAGGCTGTGGTAAAAAGCCCCCGGTTAATCCCGTTCAAATAAAATGCTTTTTGCGCATCAGTTCCAATTTTGGCAATGGGCTCAGCTGCGAGACCCGAATTCACACCCAGAAACGTTGCCACACCAACGCCCAGGGTTTTTGCCATTTCGATGGCCCCTAGAGCCGTAATCTTGGAGTGGCCGTCTTTTCCAAGCTGGGCCAAAACACTCTTGGCTTGGGGTGAATTGCCGCCTTGTTGGAGCAACCTTTGGTAGCGCTGAAGTTTATCCGAGCCAAGGGCTTTCTGGATATCCGGATTTTGAAGCATCGCGGCAACCGCTTTTTGATTATCAGCTTGACTTAAATCCGGGACAGGTACAGCTGTTACGTAAGTCCCTAAATCTGCCAAGCGATTTAATAACGCAATGGGCGGCGCTTTGGCTTCGTCCCAAGCCTTAACATCATCAACACTATAGCGTTGAAGTTCCGTATGGACCTGGTCCAGGTAGGCTCTTTGAGTGGCGGTCAACCCTTGGGAAAGCTGATTGCCCTGAAATCGAATTGAGAGACTATCAGGATGAGCAGTGGCTAACTGAAAAGTGTTTGCATTTGGCCTTTTTGCCAAGGGTAAGCTTGCATAAGGCACCATGGAAATGGGTTGGGTCATGATTTGGAATTTCCCCTCTTTTGCTGAATCTAAATAGGCTTACAATTTATCGGGCTGCTGAATGGTCAGTTCATATTTGCCTGGCTCAGTCTCCCGCAATGCAATGGCATGCTCGGCCAAAAGGCGATTGACATATTCACGCCCGACCTTGTATTGAACTTTACCCATCTCAGTGACAAACCCTTGATGTTCCCATTGCTCAGGTGTAACCGGGAGAATGGCATCAGGCATATAAATATTTTCAATCCGCTTTTGATTGCGTAATGCTTCCAGTTTCTGCATCAGCGACTTTGGATCTCCTCCAGCCCTATTCTTAGGGACAACAATAGATATAAACCGTTCGCCAGAATCCAAAGATGGACGAACCTTTACCGTCATGGAATTCTCAATCGGTAATAAATTTTTCAATCGGTTATCAAAACCCACCAGGAATACCTTTTCACCATTCCTTTTACTGGAGTCATCTTCACGGCTCAATATCTGCAGGTTGCCTTGGGAATCCACCCTCCCCACATCTCCTGTATTAAACCAACCATCCGCCTGGTAAGCTGAGCTGATTTGTTCTTGAGAAGCGCCAACATAGGGTGAAGTGTAAGGCAGCTTCACATAGATTAAACCCCGGCCTTCCTGATCAGGTTGGCGGATCTGCATCTGCATGTTGGCACTATCAATGGCCTGACCAACATGCCCGAATTCACCGGACATATTGATATGGGTTACGCCAATTTCAGTCATGCCATATCCTTGGAGCACTTTAACCTGAGGGGCAACCTGATGGATCAGGTCATAAAGCTTTTTCTCCATGGCCTCTCCCCCTGAAATAACATATTTGAGAGAATTGAGCTTGGCTTTTTCCTCAGGATGCTCGGCGACATATTGGAATGTTGGTTCAATCAATTTTCCAATCCCTGGAAATACTGATATTTTCTGTTTTGCAATGGTGTTTAAAACCGCCTTGGGGTTGGTGCTGGCTTCAATAGAAGATGGAATCATCGTTACTGGAACACCCAACTCCATGGCGCTGAGCAGCGTATAAAGGCCATAAATATGGAATAAGGGGAGCGGCATCAGCAGATGATCCGTTTTAGCACCCATAATTTTATTCACGGCTTGAGACATAGCGTGTATGTTCAAGCTCAAAAAGGCTTGTGATACGGGGACCCCTTTAGGAAGAGATGTCGTTCCTGAGGTAAATAGCAGTAAGGCCGGTGATTCTGCAGAAGGCGTCAAACATAGATTTAATCCTGCTTCCTGATCAGAAGCGGCGCTCAATGCTTCTGAGAGCTCGTTGGGCAATACCACCTGGGTTTCTGGGGACATCGCTTTGATAATGAGTTGAGCGGATTTCGCTTTATTCACCAGGAAAGGAAGTAACAGGGTTTGGCTGGGGAAATGGCGAATGCCGGATTTGAAGGCGGCATGTTGGCTTGCAAAGGCATTCACATTTGAAAGGGTCTTGAGCAAGAGTAAGTCTTTAAATCGTGGGTTCTCCGCGATGACTTTCCCAATAAACAAGGCCTTACAATGGGAGACCTCGATCATATGGGCCAGCTTTTTCTCTTTATCCAGTGGGTCCGATACATTTTTACTACTTAATGCCAAAATGTTAATGGGAAGCAGCGTTGCGCCCAGGGCGAGCGTCGCAAAGAGGATCTCTAAAAACTCCGGGGTATCGCTTTCAATGACAGCCACCCGATCACCAGGATGAATATGATATCGCTCCTGCAATACATGGGCCATCTTAACGGAGCCTTTCCACAGCTCCCCATTGGTCATTGAGACGCCAGGACCGTAGCTAAATCCATCGGCCACCCCAACTGCCGGTAAATTGGCCGTTGCTGGATTCTTGGCCCTGTCTTTTAATCGATTGACAATACTGGCCTTAGGATCATATTGAAATGAGCTGCTACCCGAAAAACGGAGGACACTGGATGGCTTTAGGGAATGAATCGCACCGAATGGGATCCTGTTGAATCCGTCTTGAGACAGATTTTGATGCGCGGCGGATCGTGATAATGTCGATAATGGCTGAACCTGAGATTGAACCCAAGGTTGAGAGATTGTGCGTGGCGTAATTCCTAAAACCATATTCCCCATCTCCTGACGATTCTTCTTAAAATCACAGTAAGCTTACCAAAAAAGATCTTAAACAACCTATAAATTTTAACAAATAGTTAAAATTTATAACCTCCTAGCAAGAAGTCAATTCGCTTTGCAACGCATGATTGTCTTGAAGTATGGCATTTTAGGTGAGCGTATCCCACTTGGTGCTTTTAAAACAGGGAATATAATACAGCTTGTATAAAATGTATCTCGTTTAGACTTGCATTTTGCCTCGTCTCAAAAGCTTGAACCCATTGGGTAAAGGATCCTCACAGGCGATAGGTCGTCTATAATAAGTAGTATGGCTAAAATTTTCGCTTTGTTTCCTGGCAATATTCCAGGCTTAGAGACAATCCAGGCCGTTGCCCAAGACAACGACCATGAGCTTATTTTGACGGATAAACTAGAGAAGTTGCCCCAGGTCTCCCATGAGCCGGGCGTCGTCCTCGTTGGCGGCCAGCCTAAAAAGCTAGGGGCGATGATCAGCATGATTCGGAGCAAGGCCCCTCGGTTAAGCTGCTTGATTGCCATTGCACCTGAACAGTTAAACCAACTCCCATCGGATATTATTCAACAAAGTGATATTCTGCTGACCTCTGCAACTTCGCTTGAGGTTCAAGCCCGGCTTAATGCGGCCCAGCACATCTCTGAGCTGAGGCACTTGATTGAATCCTCTGCCCAGATTGATGAAATGACTTCACTTTATAACCAACCCTATTTTATGAAACGCCTTGGTGAGGAAATCGCTTTATCCAAACGGCATTTGTCACCTCTGACGTGTATTATTCTTGAAGTCTCTTATTACGAAGTCTATCTGGATAGCTATGGATTCAGCTTTGTGGCCAATCTGATGCGCCAAGTGGCAGAAGTGGTCCAAGCCAACGTACGGCAAGAAGATATTGTGGCTCGTTTAGGAAACCAGGAAATTGGCTTTTTACTCCCCCGAAGCAGTGAAAAAGGGGCAGTGCCATTGCTTAAACGAATTCTTTCCCAGGTGGAAGAACTTCCTATTTATATGGGCGATCAAGTGGAGCACTTGCATTTGAATGCCGGGGTGGCCGGATATCCCTTGAACGATGTTGAAGACATGGATTCAGACTCACTGGTTCGCTATACCCGTCATGCGTTGCACCATGCCAAATGCATGACGGAACGGAATATCCAGTTATTTAGTGATATTCGCCCGGTATTGGGATAATCTCTTTCAAATTATAAATTATGATGTAATTCTTCTTGAATTTGCGCTTCTGCCATTTTAGACTGACCAAATTTATAATCCCGACCGTTAAACAACAAGGTGGTTTTCCCATGGCTGGCCAAGTACACCTGGGGAACGTCGGCACCTGTCACCATAATGCCGTAACTCGAAGCCTGTGCAGGAGCGCTCGCCTGATCGACATCCAAAACGACCAGCTTGAGGCCTAAGTCAGGTGAATTGTCTACAATATGTTGCACTACAGAAGACACTTCTCGGCAAGTGCCACACCAAGAGGCCGTTAAAAAGATAATCGTTGGAGAACCGTTATCAGGAGAATGAGCCGCCCATACATCATTAAAAAAAGCGCCGGGAGCCAACACTAGGCTTAAAAGAATGCCCCATAACAGGATCCGTCGTTTTGCTTGATGAATCATTTCTTTCTCCAATGGGCGATCTGCTGATTCCTTTGGGCATCGACTGATGTCATTTTAGCTCAAATTAAAGTTTTAGGCGATAAATCTGTGGGCCGATTCGATTGCCGATGCGAGAGAATATCCCGGCGTTGATGAACTCAACAGGCTGCGACCAGGATAATTCGTTAAACCGTTCTTGGGCTTCCTGGCTCAATAGGGCTTCTTTCTCTGCAGTACATCCCAATAGTTCCCAGATAAATGCCTCTTCTTCATAGGTGCTATTATCCGTATCAATGGCATGGATAGCCATGCGCCAAAACGGTTTATACTCCATCCCTCGAAGGCGGCAACTGTGCATCGATGTCTCAAATACTTGTTTAAAAGTTGAGACCCAGGCCAATAAATCTTCCCCACGGTTAAATCGCAACAGCGAACGATCCGGTTCCGCATAGAGAATTTGTCGTCTGTCCAGGCTGTTTAAACAGGCCATAATGGATGCCATCAGGGCTGGATACCCCTCAATATTTCGGGTAATCAGGGCTAAATAATATTGGACAGAAACAGATTTTTTTTCCGTCGCCTCACCTCGGGCAGGTTGACGCAAGGCTTGAATCCGATTCCAGAGATAGCGGGCGATCTTTTTTTTGCCTTGCTGAACTTGCCTGTCTGTAAAATAAAGCCAGGCTGCAACAATCAGAAGAACGTTTAATATCACCAAAGAGACAAAGGCAATCAGGCTATAAGACCACTCTAATTGGTGATTATGGTAATGAAAATAATGGATACCAATCACCTGACGCATGATCAGCACGAATGGAATCAGTAGATAGCCGATACCGTTCATAATTTGGGGTGAAACCCCCAAATCATAGGAATGGATCACCAGATAGGCAATGGCTAGCAAGCTGATCGCCAGATTAAAGCCAATTCCCAGATCACAGATAATTGCTAGAATTCTTAACATGGGCGTGCGCTCTTCTCTATGCCATTGTATTATAAGGGTCATTTCTACGGGTTAAGTGCCCAAGAAAACCAACTGCTTAAAGGAGCTTAATCCGAAAACGCGCTGAGTGTGCCCTTGTGATATGAGGTCTTGATGGAACACCCTGAGTCCCCAAAAGCCTATTTGCCCTATAGCCAGGTTTTAAAACAGAAATTTGGCCATAAGGTTTATAAAGTGACCATGGATGCCGGTTTTACCTGTCCCAACCGTGACGGGAGTAAAGGCGTTGGGGGGTGTACCTTTTGCGATGAAACCGGTTCCAGCTCTCGGGCCCAAAATAAAAAAGATCCCATTACCCTTCAGCTCCAAAAAAATATTGAGATCATGCGAAAACGGTTCAAGGCGGAAAAGTTTGTCGCCTATTTTCAGTCCTACACCAACACCTATAGCCGGATTGAAAGACTAAAACGGCTGTATGATGAAGCCATGACAGCCCATCCGGATATCATCGGACTTTCTATCTCGACTCGCCCGGATTGCGTCGATGAGGATAAACTGGCCCTTATTGCCAGTTACAAACGTTCAGAGGGTTATTTATGTCTGGAATACGGGATGCAAACCATTCATGACAGAACACTCAACCTGATCAACCGTTGTGAGACCCACGCTGATTTCCTCAAGGCCTTTGACATGACCCGGGCCCTGGAGATTCCCATGTGTGTCCACGTGATTTTAGGTCTTCCCGGTGAATCTCATGCTGACATGATGGCAACCGCCGAGGTGCTTTCGTCGCTAAAGCCTGAAGGCGTCAAAATCCATTTGCTGTGCGCCATGAAGCACACGCCCTTGGAGCAGATGTATTACCGGAACGAATGGCAGCCTCTGACGCAAGAAGCCTATGTTGGCTTGGTGTGCGACTTTATTGAGCACTTGGATCCAGCCATCGCCATACATCGAATCACAGGCAACGGCCATCGGGAAGGACTTGTCGCGCCCAGATGGTTGATGAAAAAGCATGAAGTCCTCAACCAGGTCGACCGAGAGTTCCTGAAACGCGGAACACGTCAAGGTGATGCCTTAAGGCAGCTGGTTTAAGCGCTTTTCAGGCTCTATCTTGTAGCCTTGGCCAAGGCCGGTGTTGTCATGACCGTCTCACGGGAAAAGCCATAAATGTCACCGAATTTCCCCCAGAGATAATCCACAAAATACTGCGGATTCATGGGTTCACCCGTCACCCGGGTCACAATCTCATGAGGCAATTCCACTTT
>JANWKX010000118.1 GCA_025451145.1 Vampirovibrionales bacterium | reverse complement strand
GAAAGGAATTTAAATCATGACAAGCATCGGCCCTCGCTTCTCCGGAGTCACAATTGTGGATTCGACTGGCATTCTATCTAAGAAAGATGTTGATGGCTACAATGCAGCAGGCCAAGCACTTAATGGCGTAAATGGCTCCATTAGCTTTAGCAGATTGACAAACTGTGGGGAACCACCTGATATCATGTGGCGTGCAAATCTTACTGATACGAAAGGAACCGTATTAGTAAAGGATAGCGGAGATGCCGGAGGTGCTGATAGATGGTTTGGCCTGAGTACTCGAGCAGTCAAACATTTGGTCTCCCGCTTTTTAAAACAAGCTAAAGCAGAAAATGAAAGATTAACGCGTGAGGCGAAAGCGGGCATTCTCCAAGAGTAATCCTAATCAGCAGGTAAACTGATTAAGCCTAAAAGCCAGCCGAAACGATTTCGGCTGGCTTTTGTCTATCGTAATGCAAAGACGCCATGGCAGCAAAACGAAGCGAAAACATTAAAGCGCCTGGCACCGACAGAGGGACCAGGCGTCTTTTGAGCGATTTTTTATTCAATGCAGAAGCGTATTAACCCAGGATTTTTAGAAATCCTTTGGCTAATTAATAGTTTTTAGCGCGAGATCCCGCTTCCCTAATAATTTGCAGTGCCGCGTTTTCACGTATAGTTTTCCTTGCTGCCTCCCGCTCATCAAATGAGCCAAGTTTTTTCAACTCTTTGGAGCAAAGTTCCTGAAATCTGTAGGTATCACCCCAGCGACCTGTATTCGTGAAATAAACAACGCGACCATCCGATAGATCTACAGGTTCGGGATTATCACGCCCTTGATTCCCAAAGCGGGAATCTTCAAAAGCACGGTCATGAGTCAGATTTGAGAGGAAGTCTGTGACAGGTTGGGGACGATAGGATCTGGCAAGCCCATCATAGTTATCATAAAATTTATCTCGAACAGCATTCAGTTCCTGCACCTTAGCAGGAGAGAGAATATGAACGCCTGCAAAACGTAGTGAGATATTCATAACAATTACTCCTAATAACCTAATAAATAATTTGGTTTTATGCTGCTACAACTCTCCTCAAGATCTTCAATTGCCAAAATTCTAATAATCGTTACATATCTTTATTGGGAGTTGATACGCGGTTTAAGCGCCTGAATTTTAAAACATCTATTAAAACAAAATCCAGTTTATGTTAACTCAGTGCTAAGTTAACTTTGATAGTGGCAATATTCAATCCCATTCGGGGTGTTACGGCGGTTTTGAAGCGCCTTAACCGTTGCAACAGCTCGTTCCAGATTCAGGCATTCCAGTACGCTGATTATCTTTGTTTTGACCTGGGCATCAGAACCCATGTATGTGGTCATGGATTGATGCTGGTAGTCTTCTAAGGTCGTTAAACCTGGGGAATTTACGCCCATTGCCAAAGCCTTTTGAAACGCGTCTGTTCCTTCCGTAATCGCCGACTGAAGGCCCCTTGTCAGATCCGCAATCACCGGAGAATTGCCCTTCTTCGCGCCATTGAGAACCACATCCCCGGCCTGGGCGTCATTGGAATCCGCGACAAGGCGCACCCTATCAGAATGAGGCGTTTCGGTAATCTGCAACGATGAAAATCGCAAACCGGGATTACGCTGAATATTCATGAGGATTGTAACCTTTATGGCTGATACCAGTGGGGCATTGATTGATTATTCCAGAGAATAGCCAAGGCCTTGTGTGTTGACCTGCCTGCCTTGTTTAAGGGCAGTTTTGGCAAGCTCTTTATCCAACAGCCCTTCAGGAAGCGCCTCAATGGCCCAAATTAAATCATGCTGAAACATTTCTCTAAAGATACGCATCTTGGTATCAAAGAAAGTTTGCTTGCCTTCTAAGATCGATAATTGATCGGCGTTTTGCCCGGACGAATCTTCCGCGACAAGTCCACTTAAATTTCGACGAAGCGAAGTGGTTAGGTTTTGCACTTCGTGAAGATTCGCTATCTTGTCTCCATTCAGGAAAACATCTCCGTTCGAGGCGCTGTAAGCATTATCGGGTTTCAAAACGACTTCACAAGTGGGATGATTGGCAGATCCGCCTTGTTGAATCCACATGGAGGAAAATCGGAGGGCGGGGTTATGTTGAATGTTCATTAGAAGTGTCCTTTGTATCTCATGGCTAGGTCAGAAGCATTGTTCCAAAGTACTCATCTAAAAACTATCCAGTATTCAAATTGCCCCATGGATACTAATTGTTACATTTCTTTGTTTTGGCCGGAGCCCAGTTTGAGAACCAGGTTTTTATCGTGTAGATCCAGAAAGACTTGAAGCACACAAAACGCCGTCACCATGGCCATGAGTAATAGGGGTGGGACGCTTTGAAAAACCAAGGCCATAAGTAGCATGGCAAGAACCACACTGCCAAAATGAAGGAAGGCAATAGGCCTAGCAGCTTTGACGCCTGAGGTGAGATGAATCACGCCGATGGCTGCCAACACAATCGCTGTAGCACCCACAAACAGCCAATGTAAAAACATTGGTGCAGGCATGGATTGTGGGTTTAAAATCAGATGCTCGATGGCCTCGCCTGTTAAGGGAATGCCAATCACCAGAACCAGATGCGTGTAAAGCCACGTCTGGTAAATGGCGATTTCCTGGCGCTTGACGGCAGCCCGTATGGCCTCGCCATTTATGTTATCGTAATAAAGCCACCACAGGCAAAAGGCAAGACCAAGCCCTAAACAGGCATTTAAACCGGCAACCCAATTGAGGTTTTGCCCTGAGATGCCTTGAACAACCAGGAGGATCGCTTCCCCCAATACAATCAAGGTAAAAGAGCCAAAACGCTCCGGCAAATGATACGATTGGGGCGGCAGGTTGGCATGAAGCTGACCGGCAGTCATGGGGGTTAAAAAATCCACCATCAGGCCAAGCACCCAAAAAGCGTATCGATAGGGCAATGGGGAGAAGACGGAAATCAACCAAAGGAAGGCGGCCAATCCAAACCCCCTGCTGTATCGTCGGGTTAAGGGGCGGGCAATATGAACATAACGCTCGGCCCGAAGATATTCAAAGACCAGAACAAACCGAACGGCTGCATAGGACAAGGCAAACCCAACAGAATGGGTTGTCAAACCGTTTTGAACCGAAACAGCCATGGCAGTAACGGCCAGCATCTGGACACCTGCCAGCAGACGATGACCTAGATCATCGGTGTCAAAGCGATTGGCATAGAATGTAGCCCCGGTCCATGACCACCAGATGGGGATAAATAGGGCAATAAATCCCAGAAGCCCTTTGACGTTAAAGGCGTGGTTTAAATTAACCGTCAATTGAGAAATGGCCGCAACAAAGATTAAATCATAGAACAGCTCAAGCCAGGTGGCATGCCGCTCTTCTTCTGCCTCACTTTGGCAGATCCGCAGTCGAGGGGGTTTCCACAAAGGGCTATGTTTTAGGGTGTTGAAATGCACCCAACGAACCCGCTTTTTCATCAGGTGCTATTTTACGCATTCAACGGGAAAAAGGAACCACGCCCTATAGAAATACAAGGAGTCCAGAAGGAGGGAACGACCTCTGGGCAGCCAATGGGGATAGAACAAATTTTATGAAACAAAGGTCATCTAGGATCGACTCGCCTGACAGGCTAGCGGGATAAGACGGATGAGTGTGAAGGCGTATTGTCCTCCGTCGGCTGGGAAGGGCTTGGTGGCACAATGGTTAATTCTTTCCCGCTCAAGGTCCTTTCAAAATCATCGGTTTGAACAAAATCGATTTTCAGAGAAGCCTTGGTCCAGGACTGGAGCAATTTTCGAACTTCGCCCAATTGCTGGGCATAGACTTCTACGAATTGAGGGACTTTGGATCGGAGCCGGATTTCCAGGTGTCCCAGAGAACGCTGAAGAACCTGATATTTCCTTAAATTCGGGACTTTATCGAAGACCTCTTCCAGAAAAATGCCGTTGAAGGCAGCGCCACCGGGCAGCATGATCTTTTCAAAGACTCGGCCGGTCAATCGCTCTATCCGAACCCAATCCCGTCCGCAAATACAAGGCGAATGAGAATTTAAAATCCCACGATCGCCAATGTCATACCGAATTAAGGGCATCGAATAGTTATGCAGGCTGGTCAGCAGGATGCGTCCTTCCTCGCCGTCAGGGAGGGGCTGATAGTCATCATCGACCACTTCGATTTTCAAATTCATGGGATTCAGGTGCAGCCCCCGCTGATAGAGGCATTCACAGGCAATATCACCGGCTTCGCGACTACCGTAACGATTCAACGCTTTGCAGTGAAAGGCTTCTTCAATGATCCTTCTCATTTTGTCAGACAAAGTACCGGCCGTGGTGAATACGGTTTTTAATGGGCGCTCGATGGGAAGATTATTTTCCAGGCTGTAACAGGCCAGGGCATAGGCCTCATTGGCATAGGCAATCATATAGTGGCAATCGGTCTCAGTATTAATCTGCCGGATATGTTCCTGGTGGATAGCATCATTGACAACGGCCGTGTCTAAAATTCGACGACCTTGTAAATAGCCCATTAATATTCTTTTAATCAGAGAATTTCGCTGCGGATCAAGGTCAAAAGCCGATGCCCATAATAAAAAGTAAGGCTCTCCAAAGGTGAGCCCAGCCCATTGATTCACAAAAAAGTACGTGGCCTGGATCCAATCCTTCGCCACGTTATCATGGGCAATATAGACGGGGCTGGCTGTTGACCCGCCTGTGCCGGATAAGAACATGCCGCGTTTATCCGCGTGTTGATGAATCAGCTCCTGTTGATGCTCCAGGACTTCACTCCGAGTAAGGGGAGGAAGATCCTGCCAATGTTTGAAGATATCAAAGGGCTTAGTGATGGAATAGCCCCATTCCGAAAGCTTTTTCTGGTAAAAGGGAACGTAGGTATAGGCATCCCTTAGGAGCTGTTCAATTTGCTCTGATTGATGATCAATTAATTGCTCATAGGGCTTAAACTGGGACTGTTGCATAAACGCTAAAATTTCATGAAACTCTGATCCTTGGGCTTTTTTAATCCCTTTATAAATCATTTGCTTTAACAATCTACTCATAAAGCGCTCTCATCCTTGTCTGGCCAAGCCAACTGTTAATTTGGTGGGGGAAAGACAAATAGTTTAAACGGAATGAATCGCTTATCAACATTGGACAATTGTCCGATTAAGATAAGGGAGGAGCCCAGAGGAGGGAACGGCCTCTGAGCAGCCATTTTGGGTGGAACAGATTTTCCTCGACAGAGGTTACTCATTTCGCAGGAAAAGTAAAGAAGCCCTGACTTGATCGCAAGTAGGGCTTCGTGCCTGTGTTTTTGAATGAGACTGTTCTCTAAGGCTTTGACTCTGACGTAACGTTTATTAAAATGCGTCTCAAAAATGGTGAATTAATCAACACCTGCTTGAGACAACCAACCTTTAGCCAGGATTCTCCGCCATTTTATAGGTTGAGATAATTTCACAAGATACCGTGTGAATATCTTCATCAAATTGGTCCAGAAATCCCGCACCATCTTTGACACTATCCCAATGTTCCAAATAATAATGAATATAATTATCCAGTTTTCGATGTTGCATCATATTGTGTTTTAACCTCACCTCTGCGTGACCCGTGTGATGAGATCTCGGCGAGGTCGATGCAAAACTGAATTAATTGTGAAGAAGTGTGAAATGAAATTTTCGCCGAAACCCCATCATCCGGCTGTGCATCCTGAGCATTTCAACTCAACTGCATTGAAGGCCGCGCATCATCAGAATGAGCGGCTTGGAAAAGGACTATTCTTTGGGGCCAACCAGATTATTTATGGAAATACGATTCCGCCCATTAATCTTGGACCGGTAAAGCTCCTCATCGGCGCATTGAAGGGCCGTATCAAAGCTTTTAATCCCCTTGGATTCATCGTAAGCAAAATCGATGGTGCAAACACCCTGGCTGATAGTCACATTTAAATTCCTGTCCACTTCAGGAAACGTCAGGTCCTGAATGTTCTCTTGAAAGGACTGGGCGACGGACATGGCATCCACAACGCCATGACAAGGCATAATGACCGAAAACTCCTCACCGCCATAGCGACAGACATAGGCATCATCCGGAGTCTGCTTTTTTAAGACCAGGGCAACCGCCTTCAAGACTTTATCTCCCACAACATGGCCATAGGTATCATTGAGGCGTTTGAAAAAATCGATATCAATCATAATCAGGCTAAACAGGCGTTTTTCCTTTTGGCAACGCTCAAACTCAAGTTGCAAACGGTTCAGGAAAAAACGTTTGTTATACACCGACGTCAGTTCATCGGTAATCACTGAATCTTTCAAGGTATGGGTTTCTTCCGCCAGAACCCGATACTGGTTGTTTAGCCGCTCCAGATCAGCCGTCTTTTTATCCAACACCTCTTGATACACACG
>JANWKX010000117.1 GCA_025451145.1 Vampirovibrionales bacterium | reverse complement strand
TCTCTTTGTTCACTTGTTCAATCGTGCGAAACGCTTCATCCAGATTGGTCTGGTAAAGGACTTCCAGGGGGAGGTTTAACGTAGACCAGCCATGGGTATAGACGATGACCTTGCATGCTTCGCCGTTTGGCAGGATATGGATTCTGCCGTCGTTATCCCGAAGCGTCACTGTTCGAAGGGTCAAACGTTCTACGGTTCCCGTCACATCACCCAGCTTAATCACATCCCCAATGCCAAACTGATTTTCCAGGAGGATAAAGAAGCCATAAAACAAGTCTTTGACAATATTTTGAGCGCCAAACCCTACAGCCACGCCAGCAATACTGGCGCCAGCAACCAGGGGCGCCAAATTAATTCCAATTTCGCTTAAAAAGATGGTAATTCCACTGATCACAGCAACTGCCATTACAGTGTTTCGGAAAACAGTGGCCAGGGTTTCCACCCGTTTGGCATCGAATGAAAGTAGGGTTTCCTTGGATTTTAAGAACTGAAGTCGGCTTTGGCGCTCAATGACCCTCAAAATTAGGAGTGCTGCAATGTAAATGGCCAATAACAGAAAGATAATTCTGAACATCTTTAGCCAATATTGGTTATCGATGCCCAAGACTTTTAGAAAATCAATCTCATCCGATGTCAAAAACTGGTTCAAGTGAAACATGCCCTGTGAAGCCATGTTTTTGACCATATTGAGAAGCATCATCGCCTCAAAATGATAGATCATCGTTTAAAACGCTCAATTGTGATTCAACTTGACGATTGAAGCGGGAAAAATGGGCCTGCCTAAGCTGGACATGTCTAGAGACATTGTTTGAGATACAATCAAGTCTAAAGATTCTACTGATCAGTTTAAAATACCAAAATGAATCGTGCAAACGGTTTTTTTCCACATCACAAGAGGAGTCATTGGCCATGGTGTCTTTAACATTGGGTGAGTTGGCAAACGCACTGGAATCGGAGTATTTAGGAGATGAAACGCTGCGAATTGAGCGTGTCGTCCATCCCGCTGAGGCCACGTCCGCTTCTGATTTGGCGTTAGTCCTGGAAAAATCTGTGATTCCCCTCTTGATGGAAAAATCTATTTCAACCGCGCTGGTACCGGAGGAGATTCCGGCGTCTCAAATCCCGATTCCCAATCAGATTCGGGTTCGTCGGCCCAAAGTTGCTCTGGCGAAGCTTCTGGATATTTTTGAAAAACCGCCCTCTGTCCCCCCAGGGATTCACCCTTCTGCCGTGATAGATCCCACCGCTGTCATTGATCCTGAGGCCCATATTGGTCCGCTTTGTAGCGTTGGTTCCAATACCATCATTGGCAAGGGAACTCGTCTTGTGTCGCATGTCAGTGTTGGCGCTGATGGGGTGATTGGGGATGACTGCACTCTTTTCCCTGGCGTTTATGTGGGTGATCGGGTTCGCCTGGGGAACCGGGTGATTATACAGGCCAACGCCAGTATCGGAAATGATGGCTATAGCTACGTGACAGAAGAGGTTGGCAGTGTTGAAACGGCCCGTAAAACCGGAAAAATTGAAGCCCAAAACGCTAAAATTATCCGAATCAATTCCATTGGCACTGTCGTCTTGGAAGATGAGGTTGAAATTGGCGCCAATGCCTGTGTGGATAGAGCCACATTGGGAGAAACCCGGATTCAGCGTGGAACCAAGATTGATAACCTGGTTCAGGTGGCTCATAATGTCACGATAGGGCAAAACTGCCTGATTACCTCACAGGTGGGCATTGCCGGGAGCGCCAAAATCGGGGATCGGGTGGTCATGGGTGGCCAAGCTGGCCTTAAGGATCATATTACCATTGGTGAAGATGTCATTATTGCGCCTAAAACTGGCGTGACGGATGATGTTGACCCCAGGACCATTCTCATTGGCTTTCATGGCGTTCCTCGAAAAGAGTTCTTAAAGCAGGAAATGTATATTAAGCGCATTAAAAGCTATGCCCAACGCATTGAAGCCTTGGAAGAGCGTCTTGCCAAGCTGGAATCTGGTACGCGTCCTGTTGAGGTGGAGAGCCCCGTATGACCCAAACCTTACTTAAGCTTTCAGGGAATGGCCTAATTACCGGAAAACCGGTATCTGTCTCTATTTCACCCGCACCACCGGGTCAAGGCATTCGATTTCAAATGGAGGGTGTTTGGATTCCGGCTCACCCGGATTTTGTTATCAATGCTGAACGCGGTGTCACCTTGGGGCTGGAGGGGCAAACCCTAAGCATTGTGGAGCATTTTCTGTCGGCATGTTCGATGACCAATCACCTGGATTTGGATGTTCAGGTTGAAGGAGCGCCTGAGCTTCCCCTCCTGGACGGCTCAGCATTGAAATGGGCAGAGGCCTTAATGACCCAGCTTGGTCGCAGTGCCGCCGCATCCCATCAGCCTGTGGGAATCTTGGCTCACCCGGTGACTTACTCGGATCCCATTCATCCTGGGATTCATCTGATGGCCATTCCGGCCGATACGTGCCGAATCACCTATCTGACAGAGTTCCCTCACCCTGATCTTCGGCAGCGTTGGTTTACCTGGGAACGAGAGGGTGATAATGCCTTAACAGAACTGGCCCCGGCGAGGACATTTGGTTTTCTCTCGGAGCTTCCGGCCTTACAATCCAAAGGCCTGGCTTTGGGCGTTACTTTAGAAAACACCTTGGGGCTAATTGAAGATGGCACCTATACCTGTGAGCTTCGGATGCCAGATGAGCCGCTTCGCCATAAGATCCTCGATCTTATTGGCGATTTAATGCTGTGTGGTATTCCGGTTCAGCAATTTAACGGGCATATCATCGCCTATTGTGCAGGACATGCCTCACATCTGGCCTTTGGAAAAATCTTGAAACAAGCCTTAAGTGGGAGCGATCAGTCTTAAGAGGATGAGAGAAGCTTCTTGGTCAGATAGGTGATCTGGTTTTGGGCTTCTTCCCTGCCTGGATCATCTGGAGACGCCAGCTTCAGAAATTTTTGGTAAGCTTTTAAGGCTTTTTGATAGTTTTCTTTGGCTTTTTCCGGGCTTTTTGGCATTGGCGTGACCACTTGGCCTTCAGGTGAAGGTGGAGCGGCAGGGCTAACAGCTCCCGTGTACTCATCTCCCAAGGCTTCATAGCTATAGGCCAGGGTATACCATCCATTGGCTTGGTTCGGTGAAATGGAAACCGCTTTTTCCAGATGGATAATGGCTTCCGGGTAGCGATTATTCTCAGAATAAATGACGCCAAGGTTGTATTGAACCGGATATTCATTGGGCGCAATATCTTCAGCAGATTCTAACCGACAAATGGCCTTATCCACCTGATTGGCGTTTTTATAAACGCTGGCCCGATCGATCAATTTGGCAATAGCAGGTTGATAAACGGCTTTTTCTTGGGTGCAACCTGTCAGCCCAAGGCTTATCAGCATGAGAAGAAGAAGGCCATATTGCTTGATCCTAGCCATGACGCACCTCCATCCGCTGAAGCGATTGGGCCACTGGTAATTCACCAAATGCCCCCATAAAAAACGGGAGAGACTTTAAGGATTCCACCATGGCCTTGGGTAGAGGTTCATTGTCCACAAACAGAACTCCGGCAACCCGTGCCTGAATCAAGGCATTAAAGAGGATATCACTTTCAGGATAGCCTTGGATGACACAAACAGCCCCTTCTGTTTCTCCAGGGGCAATGTTTAACATGTGCTCAACAGCCTGAAGGGCTAAGGGAAAGCCTTGAACCACGGCGATGGACTGCTGGTTTTTGATCAGGACTGCTGATGAGGCCACCAGGTTTTCAGCCAGGACCACCCCAATTTCTAAATCCAGGAACTGCTTGTCCGTTGGTTTGGATTGGGTTTGCCACTGAACTTGCCGGGCATCAATGGCAATGGATTCAAACAGAACAGTATCTCGACCCAGAACTGAGATTCGGGCAGAGGGAATTTTGAGTTGATCCAAATGAAAATCCACAGCGATAACAGTGTGTTCCAAAGCCGATAGTGCTGCATCATTCCAATTGGAGGATACAACCGCTTTAATCCCGGATTGGGAAACCATGCGGGCCATCTCAACGGATAGGGGTTGGGATACCACCAACGTTGCTCCCGGTATTAACATGCTATCTCGAAAAATAACGTCATGCATGGCTTTTTCAATCGATTCCGAATGGCAGGCAACTTGTACCGGAGCCCCATGGCGAACTAGAATGGCCTGATAGGGATGAATATCTGCGGTTCGGGCCAACTGCATCATTAAATGGCTCCCTGCCAGGATGTTTTTAAATTCTTTTTCGGAAAGCCCGGATGCAGATGGTGTCTTTAGGATTTCTAAAGCATTCGCCCACGCTGGGTTGTAAGAATAAAGCATTCTGGACCGATCGCCGTTAAATTGTGCCTGCTGAAACAGCAATACTGCCCCTGGGTAAATATCATTGTAGAGCTGCCCGGCCACAAATTGGCGATGTTCCGGGTTTGACAAGATTTCAGGCTTTAAAAAGGCATACTGTTGGGCATCAGTCAGCAGTAAAACGTCTTCAGGCTTGATGAGTGTTAAGGCAGATACTAATAAATCCCGCATGGCAATGTCTTTTTCGTGAAGATACGGTGCGCCATGAAGGATAAAAATGGTCTCTTTCAATGATTCTCCTTGATCCTGCAATAAGCCTTCAATGATAGAGCCCATAGAAAGGGTTTGAAAGGGGATATCTTGCATCAAAAACCAGGATGCCATGGACTCCGGTCCATTGAAATGGTATCCCTGCTCTTGTAGACTCATCAGGAGCGGGAACAGATCAACCGGATTATCTGTTGCGATATAGGCCAATTTTGAGGATGATGACACCGATAACCCACTTTCTGTTGATTTTAAACGCTCACTTATGTTACGACAAACATACTCAGAGCGAGACACCCAAAGATGGATGATTTTTTTGATTATGTTTGCGACAAGTGCGGAACCCCCTTTTGTGAACGGATCCATGTAATGAATCTGGCGCTGAATTTCGTTGAGGAGGAATACTGCCTTGATTGCCTTTCCCAAAACGAAGGCTTGACGCAAGAATCCTTTTATCACTGGATTTTAGATTACGTCTATGCCAGGGATTGCTTTAAAACCCCCTGGAGCAATTTTGATGCAGCGCCTTGTCCCAGAATTACTGATAAAAGCTGCTTTTGTACGGTATAGCTTGCCATGACCACAGACACTTTTGAAGAGCCACGTGATGTTTTGGATTTTCGGACCACAAAATGCCCGTTAAACTTTGTTAAAACCCGTTTAGCCCTTGAAAAATTGCCCTTGGGCGGGGTCTTGGAAGTTTGGGTTAATGGCGATTCTGAATCAGCCATCAATGTCCCCAGCAGCCTTCAAGCAGAAGGCCACGAAATCCTTCTTAAAGAGTGGTTGGCAGAGGACCCTACTGCTTTAAGACTGGTAGTAAAACGATTAAAATAGCATCCGGAACAGGGCAAAACGCTTGTTCAACTTCTGGGAGAAATGATTCAGATTCTGCGAGGTTTCCTTGGTTTGCTCAATAATCTGGCGAACCGACTCTTTATCCTGGCTAACGGTTTTGACATCACTCAAGACAGAAGAGAGTTTCTGCAATGAGTCATTCAACAAGTTCAAGGATTGGTTAAATCGGCCTTGGAGATCATCATCCACGGCAGTTTTTTTCAAATAGGCCATGAGCTCGGAAGCATTTTGAGAGGTCACCTTGGATTCTGAGAGAATGGCTTTCAAGTTGGGATCGTTTAACAATGCTGATAGCGATGCCGTGGATTGTTGCATCTGGGCAAGGGTTTGGCGAAGATCTGTTTTGAACTTGGGATCACCTACCAGGTCATTCACATTGTTGCTCACTGTCAACAGGCTTTTGGATAAATCCTGAGTAGAGGCCATCAAGGATTTTAGATCTTCAGAGGTGGAAGAAAATAAACGGTTTGCAGCCTTTAACGTGTCTGCTGCCTGGGCTGTCAACCGATCAGAGTTCTTTACGGTTTCCTGAATGGTCGAAATGGTTTCATCTGAGAGCAGTTGATTAATCTTGTCGTTGGTCATTTTGAGGGATTCTGCCGATGCCAACTGCTCTTCCAGGAATATTTTGAGCCGAAGAGGCTCTTCAAGCGAAAAATAAGCCTCTCTTGAGGGTTTGGGGAGAAAGTAAGCGTTATCATCTTCTAGCACCAGATAAGCTTGGTGATTAGGAAGGTGTTTTACACTAAATTCACGGTTTGAAGGCGGTAAATATCCCGGTTGATCAATCAGATAATGGATTTGGTAACGATAATCCGGAACCGAAGAAACCAATTTCTTGATTTCAGAGACTTTGACGTTGGACACGCTGCCCACGATTTGGGGGCCATTTCGGAACACAACTTTGATGGGGATTCCGGGACGTAAGGTATTGTCTGGGTGAGACAGCACCAGGTCTACGGATTGCGATCGCGGTGGCGTGATTTCGACAAATTTTTCACCGATGAGCCCCGATTGTTCCAGGCTGATGGTGGATCCGCGAGGTACCTTGGCTTCACGATCCGTCACGGTGAAGCGCACCAATACATGAAACCGATGAGGGCCAGAGCCAAGGGGCTTCACATCATCGACAAAGCCAACCCGAATGCCCATAAACTGAACCGGAGCACCTTCTTTTAGGCCGTCCACATCCTTAAAATAAACATCATACGTTTGGCCACCCCCCAGGGCACGCCCTCTCAGCCAAATGACTGTCGTAATCAGGACAATCAGTGAAATGGTGGTCAGTAAACCAACTTTGACCGTTGCGGTGCGGTTATTCATCAATCCACTCATCGAAAAAAGACATTGGTTTATTATAGCCCGAATGCCAGTGAAGAGAGAAGTCATCCCCCTACCTGTGTTTTATCATATTG
>JANWKX010000116.1 GCA_025451145.1 Vampirovibrionales bacterium | reverse complement strand
CTGAGGAGATTTGAATATGGCTGATATAGCCTACCAAGGTGTTGGGGGTTGCCGGAGACTTTTCTGCATTGCCCAAAATATCAATCACCGTGGTGCCTGCCGGGACCTTGGCTTGGATCACTTCATCGCCGTAATACCCTGCAATCTGATCCAATTGTGAAAACCATTGAGGATACAGATTCTTATCTTCAGGTTTAAACGAATACGGTTGTGAATTCTGAAAAATTCTGCCGGTCGCGTCTTCAAAAGCCAGAGACACTTTAAACGCACTGGCAACAGGGGTATGGTAATGCTTTCCATGGACCAAAAATGTGATTTGACCTGGTTTAGCCGATGGATACATAATTCTTAAGGAGGGTTTAAGGCCCAGATCAAACACACCATAAACCAGGGTGGCATCTGAAGCGGTTTGATATTGGGTGATGTATAAAATGTTGTTTTCCCAAGGAACAGGCTGTGACCAAGCTGCCCCTGGGATGACCAGGAGGCATAAGGCAAGGAGAATGAGCCAATGTTTCATGGAGCCGTTTCTTTCCGTAAAAACCTTTGCTTTTATTATACGCTTTTTCTAAATTTCCTGTAGACTTTGGTGTTTGAGACGCACTTGTCCTTTCAGAGTGCCTTAAAACCTGTTTTTATAGTATTCTTCCGGTTGGTTGTGAAAAAATTCCTGGCATTTGGCATTCATCATTTAGAATAAAAGAATGAAAACGGTTCTTGCGTCGTTACTTTCCTTGAGTGTCTTACTGGCCTTGTTTATAGGCCAGGGATATGGGGCATCATCTGCTGTACACCAAGTGCCTACTTTTCCGCCACAGCCTGATAAACTGGAGGGGCAATTTGTTCAATTCAAGCCCAATCCACTGTTACCTGGGACCCTTAATTTGTTTGGCTATGAACGGGAGCGACAAGCCCGAAGCACGCCAATCTTATCACCGGATAAAACCACGATGGCCGTGTCCGAAGTTTATTTTATGCCTTCAACCTATCAGACCTTCAGTCGAATTAGTCTCTATTCCATTGGTTTACTTCCTAGCCTTACGGACATCGTTTCACCGGAGACCTTAAAGGCACTGCAAGCCCCTGCAACAAAAAACAAGGCAAAGTCGGAACCTACGGGTATTACCTTGGATAAAGTGAATCCTTACCCCTTTTGGGACCGATATTCACCTGAAAAGAACATGGACAGCCGGAAAATTCTGTTTGAGATAGGGGTCAATACGCGTTCACCTTATCAAACGGATATCTTACGGGTGATCGACTGGTCACGGATTGGCGATAAACTTTTGATGGTAGAGCAACGTGGCGCCCATCATTTGGGCGTTCGCCGTAGCTTGCCAATGATATGCACGCTTTCAAACGGCCATGTTGAGATGTTAAAATCCCTCCCGAAAGCCATCTGGAGTGATTGGCAACAGCAATCCCATACATTTCGCCCGACCGATAAACCGGTTTGGGATATTCGCCCTCTGGGCTGGTCCGCTGAGAATGAGGATGATATCATAATCCAGCTGATTGTTTTTGAACGCTCTGGTGAACACCCACTGGGCTATTGGGCCTACGATACGGCGAATGGTGTGTTTCATTATCTTGGGGAGCAGATCGCCCTCGCCATGATGGCGCATTATGGTTGGCAAGTCAGCGATATTGATCCATCAGCCCCAGGAGGTCCCCATATCTATGGTCCGGGAGAAACCCTACCGTCAGAAGACGAACGACATACCCAAAACCAAGCAAGATCAAAGCGAAACCGGGTACTCTTTTGGAAAAAATAGTGTAGAGAGCTTATTAAGACATGCCCCTGGGCGAGTTTTTAAGATGATGGTGGCTCAGGAACTCTCAAAAGATACTCGCCTTCAGCAGCTCCTGGATTTGGCACGGGAGGTGGGGATTCCGTTTCAACTGGTTCCCAAGGCAAAACTGGATAAGCTTTCTGAGGGAGAGCCTCATCAAGGCGTAATTGCCATGGTGGCTCCAAAGCCATTACTGGATATTTATGACCTGGTCCAACGGGTGGAACAGGCACCCTCTGAGCAGCCGCCTTTAATTCTGGCCTTGGATGAAGTCTCGGATCCGCGAAATTTTGGGGCCTTGATTCGCGTTGCGGCTGGAGCCGGTGTCACGGCTATCCTGATTCCCAAAAGCGGGAGTGCTGGGTTTTCACCCCTAGTCGGCAAAGCCAGTGCCGGGACCCTTGAACTGATGGACATTGCCGTGGTTCCCAACCTGGTCGATGCCATGGAGCGTTTGAAGAAGGTGGGTCTTTGGTGGGCTGGGGCCATGATGGCGCCCGATGCTATTGACTATGACCAATACCAGTATTCTGGGCCAACCGGCATTGTGTTGGGCGGAGAAGGTACAGGGCTCAGACGATTGACCCGTGAGCACTGCGATCAGCTGATTCAAATTCCCCTGGCCAAAGGGGTTGAATCCCTGAACGTATCCGTGGCAGGCGGCATTATCCTATTTGAAGCCGACAGGCAACGCCGCCAGGCTCAACAAAAGCATTGAGAACACAGGCTCCCGTAAATTAAGCTGATTTAAGGCATATTGTTGGGAGAATTATCGGGTTTTTGTGAAGACGAATCATCGGAAGGCGCATCGGAATCCTCCTCTAAATTGAGGCTGGGCTTCGTGTTATCCGTATTCGGATCAGGCGTCATGTTTGAAGGAGGTGAGACCGGATTTGCGGTTTCGGTTTCTTGTGCTTTTTGCTGGACGGAGGCATTGTTGTTACTTAAGGTTTGCTGGGCGTCGTGATGCTTGAAGAACCGTAAAACATTTAATTTGGAGAGGAAGGGATGGTTCGTTTCTTCTGGTAAAGTTTGTGGTGTATTATCAGCCGGCTTTTCTGTATTGACATTGATATTGGTCAGGTAATCCTGGTCTGACATGGCGAGTGAAAAGCCTGCACTGGCCAATAGAGCACAGAGGATTAAACCGCTGGTGACAGTGTTACGTGTTTTCATGGAGCAAGTCCTTTCTTTCATCTTCTTGATAAGCCTTGGTAAACCTGATTGATTCCTTGAGGGGTTATAACCCTAAACTGTGATTCAAGAACCCCCAGAATAGAATTCCTCTATCGTGCATATTTGGGTTAGCTTTCCTCCGCCATTTGACTAATCCTGGCGTTTGTTCATCTCAGAGTTGCAAAGGTTCGTTTTTACAAATGTTCAATTGAGCGCAATTTTAAAGCATGGAAGGCCTTAATTGTTTTGAAGCCAACTGAAGCTAAACAAAAACCAGATCAATGATGCTCGAAAAAATCGCATTTACCCCCTCTCGCTCACGTTCAACGAAGGTCCTGTTTGGGCAATCTCAATATTCTGTCTCTCGACTGGCTCAGGTTACAGATTTTGGGGATCCGATGCCGCGAGGCTTAAAGCTCAGGCGCTATGAAAAACAAGTCGAGCGAATGGCCAATGCCAGAGGGATTACGTTTGATGAGCAGGGTCTTATCCCCTTAGACCAAGCAAGAAGCATCATCTACCCCAAACGATTTTGGGACCCCCAACCGGAGGATCAACTCTTAAGGCCAAGGGAAGAATACTACCTAGGGCAGATTGTCGATGGGATTGATGGCAGCAACCGGGATGGGTGGATTAGTAAAACGGAGTTGGCTTGCTTGTTCTACCATCTGGATCAGGCTGGAAACCGTGATCATCAGGTTTCATTAGAGGAACTTGGGCAAGGGAAAATATTCGCCAATCGGCAGTATTTATTTTCGGAAGGTCGCCGGGTTGAATTGCCCTCTGATGTTCAGGCACATCTTAGAAATATTCTGGCGACCAATACCTATACGGCTAGCTCTAGTGAGCGAGGGAATCACTGCGATTTAATGATGAAAAATTCGGATCGTAAAACCGCTGAAATCAAAGCGGATATTGCGGCTGAAAACATTGATGGTCTCAAGGACGGCATGGATGGTCATCAGGCAGACGTGGATAAAGCGGAGTACCAAACGTTTTTATGGTTTGTTAATTCCAGGAATATGCCCTATTTTGAAAGCTTTAGAGACCATTATTTAAGCTTAAAACAGAATTTGTTAAAGCCTGTTAAATCAGAACAATCGGGAAAGCAGGTCTACCAACGGATAATCAGAGATGTGATGATTCATTTAACCCAACCTGATCCGCAAGAGAACTTGCGAGTGATTGATTCAATGGGATCAACATTTTCCCTTAAATCCCCTGACTCCTATCCTTCAAGCCCTTGTAAACACATTCCATTGGTCGACTCGGTTATAGGCAAGATCGACAAATTGTTTGAAGACAGCAATATCGCACTCTATTTTGAATCTCTTTTTTCCAAGATGGAAGGCCTTTTTAGCTCCCCTGATGCGCTCCAACTCGCATTAACCTTTTTTGTGAATCGGGTTGCGCTCGGTGTTTATCAGTTAAAACAGCCACTTCAGTTTAAAGTGGTTCACGGGCAAGAGTATGGGATGGGGTTAGATACCCAAGCCATGTATGTGGATAAGTCAGGCATGGATACGATTTATATTAACTTTGATGCCTTACAACTATTAAGCCAAGAAGCTGCCTTAAGGCGCCTTGAAGCGCTCAATTCAAAGCCGGGTAATACTCAGATTTTTCAAGATAAAACATTTCAAATCGAGGTCTTTGCCGATCTGATTGATTCCATTTTTCATGAGTTGATGCACGCCTACTCCGATCAACTCTGTCGAGATAAAGAAACCTCAAGCTGCCCAGAGGACGATTTGAGGGTTCAAGATTATGATTTAACGGATATTTATAATGTTGCGGATAATGCGCGTGCGGTTCACGGTAATATCGATTATTATTCGGAGCAACCGTATGAAAAGGATGCCTTTACCATTGGCGAATATGCGGCAGAGGCATTTGAGACCATGATGAAAAACCATTTTGGGCTTCTGAAGCAGAATTCCTGGTTGCAGTATTTGCCTTTTGGGTCGGGTTAATTAGCCATTTGAGTCTACCCGCTTATAGGATTGATTCTTGGAATTGAAAGGCCCTAAATAAGGCCATTATTTTCTGGGAGGTTTGCCCATGTCTCAACTGTCTCCATTGAAATGTCTCTGTTTGTTGGTTTTGATGCTCCATCCTTTGGCCTTGGGAGAGCCGGAATCCATCAGTACGCAATATCAAATGATGGATAAACAAGTCGTATTACTGCACCAACGGGTCAGAAATGACGAAACAAAGGGTCTTCTTTCAGAAAAGGAAGCCAAACGCTATCATGCCAAGCTTGGTGTCATTCATAAGGAGTTGCGTGATGCCCAGGCAAACAATGAGTTTACGCCTGAGGTGGCTGATGTGCTCCAGAGATCTTTGACCTCTGTGAGTCAGGATATCGGAAACCACGAACGACAGCCTATTCGCTCCCATGTCCATGATCTGGAGAAACATTTACCCATTGCACCCTAGAACCTATCCGGGAAACCTCCATAACGGGCATCTGCATTGTCGCTGTAATGCTCGAATGCTCATTTACTACATGTAAACTCTGCTTCTTGTCCCAACTCGGCAGGCGTGCCTCGTTGGGAGCCCGGGAATTTATTTATAACGCTTCACTACGTTTCGCTTGGCTCCTCGCATCTGCTCCGTCCTGAAGATTTCTCGAATAGGTTCTTAGTTTAGAGCGGCTTTAACATCAAAAAAGCGCTGTTTCGTCCATCTTCACCCCGTCGGTAGGAAAATAGCGAAGCCTCATCGCAACGGGTACACGCAGGAAGCGTCTCAATGTGTTTAACGCCTGTCGCCTGGAGTAACGAGGTGTTAATCGCTTTTAAATCCATTCGAGGGTTTTCCGGAAATTCCTGATCCCAGTCCAGCAATTTTTGCTCAGTCATCTTATCCAGAGTGAGCGCCAAAGCGCCCGCCATGGTGATGGCGACCTCTTGAGAGACCTGGAAACAGCATAGACTAATGGCTGGACCAATGACGGCAATGAGATCTTCGGGTTTGGCGCCATGGGCATTTTCCAGGGTTAAAATCGCCTCCTGGACAATTTTCTGAGCAGTTCCCCGCCAGCCGGAATGAATCACCGCTCCAGTGTGGCAAATGGGGTCGTATAGTAGGATGGGAACGCAATCCGCCGCTAGGACCATGGCCGGCTGATGGATTTGAGTCACCACAACAGCGTCCGTGCCTTGGAAGGAGGTATCCTCACTTCGGCCCACCCGATGTCCATGGACCTGTTGCGGGATTCGCCAAGTGAGATTACCAATGTTAAAGGTATCTAATAAGGCTTGCCGATTGCTTAAAATTTGAGCCCTGGGGTTCTCAGGGGTATCGGGGCCGCCCAAAGAAAGGGGCTTGCCTGTAAACCCATGGATCAATCGATCAGGGTAAGGCAGAAGGCGTTCGGATTGATACAATAAAGTCAGTGGATTGGGAGAGTTGATCATTGCGAGTTTTTAACCTTTTACGGTTCAGTTGTCAGATATTTCTTTTTATTGTGGCACTTGGGGCCATTTTAGCCAATGCCTCAATAGTCTTTCCCCTGGCGAGGGCATCTTCTGAGAAACAAGGGCCATTACCGTTATTATTGTCCTTGGATAGCCGTCAGGATATGTATCATGGGTCTCAAGATATCATGATTAAAGCTGATCTGTGGGCGCTTCAGCCGGTCACAATTTGTATTAATCCGGAACACCCTGAAGCCAATTTTTCGGTGGATGTGTACCGCTCGGGTTACGGCAAAGTCAAATCCCCTCAAGCGGTGCAGTTAAGCCATATGGATTTGCATCAGGTTCAACATGTTCAACTTCAGCCGGGGCAGGCCTACCACACCAT
>JANWKX010000115.1 GCA_025451145.1 Vampirovibrionales bacterium | reverse complement strand
TTTCAGATCTTCAGTAACGCCATTGCCTTAATGAGACAATAATGAGGAAAGTGGCCCCAGTAGGATTCGAACCTACAACCAAGCGATTATGAGTCGCCTGCTCCACCATTGAGCTATAGGGCCACAATTAAGGCTCAGTACAAAACGAGCCTCATTTCATCATAACCCAAAATCGGTTTATCCAAACCAGCCACCAACCCGAAATCCTCCGCTTGTGTTAACGGGTCTAACCTCTACCACAACCACCTATCTTATCCAGCCAGGCAAATATCCAAAACACGGGCTGCCAACATTCCCAAATGGCCATTCATCGGCAAAATGAAGCATCCTCATGACCCATTGACCGGATTTCAACATGTCCAGGCCTTTTAAACCACATCCAAAAGAGGCCCCCATGGGTAAATTAACCCGACTATAAGGCAATAGGGACGCCATCGATACCTTATCCATTAAAGACAGGCATTCCCGAATTTCAGAAGATACTTGTACTCAAAAAATTTTCTGCATTATAATGAGTTGTCTATTGCGGGAGTAATTCAGTGGTAGAATGCTTCCTTGCCAAGGAAGATGTCGCGAGTTCGAGCCTCGTCTCCCGCTTTTTACCACTATCGTATACGGTTAAATGAATAGCTAGAGAATTTCTATCTGATGAAAGTAGATGTTGAAAAAGCAGAGCAGTACACGGCTCATATCAACCTGGAAATTGACCCAGAACACGCCAGTATGGAATACAACAAAGCGTGTAAGCGCTTGGGTCAACGGTTAAACATCCCCGGTTTCAGGCGGGGAAAAGCCCCTAGGCAAGTGGTTGAAAAGGCCGTCGGTATCGAACGGATCAAGCAGGAAGTGCTGGATCGGATTCTGCCCCACGCTTTCGCAGATGCCATTAGCGAACACCAGTTGGAAGTTGTCGCACCGCCTCATATTGAAGAGTATAACTTTGAAGTCGGTCATCCTTTAACTGTCAAAGCTTCCGTAGAGCTTCGTCCGGATGTTACCGTTCCGGAGTTATCCGTCATTAAAGTGGATGTTCCTCAGTATGAACCGCCTGCAGAGCAGTTTGATAACGAGATTCAAGCGATCCGTGAGCGGATGACCACTTTGGAAACCATTATTGATCGGGAAGTTCAAGCAAACGATATCGTCAACATCGATTTTACCGGAGCTATCAACGGTGAATTGATTCGCGGCGGCTCTGCCAAGAACTATCTCCTGGATTTATCCAGCAATAACTTCATCGAAGGCTTTGCCGAGCAGATTCCGGGGCATAAAATCGGTGAAGAATTCAGCATCCAGGTGCAATTCCCTTCGGACTACCATGATCAATCCCTTGCCGGAAAGCCTGCAGACTTTACCGTGACGGTGAACGAAATCAAGAAAAAGGTTGCTCCCGAACTGGATGATGAGTTGGCCAAAAAATGCGGCCCATACGAAAATCTACAGCAGCTTGAATCGGAAATTCGCAAGTTTATTGACCGTGGCGTTGAGAACGAAAACAACTTCCGCAAGCAGAAGGCTGTCATTGATTACGTTGTGGATCACGCCAAGATGGAAGTTCCGGACGCGATGATCAATCGTGAAGCCCGCATCCTTCTGGAGGAAATTCAAAAGAACTTTAAAAGCCAAGGCATGAATTGGGAACAGTTTGTGGATTCCCAAGGCCATGAGAAAATCTGGCAGAATCTTCGCACGGAAGCCTTAAGGCGTATTCAGACCAGCTTGGTCTTTAGCGCGATTGCAAAACAGGAAAATGTTACGGTAACTGAAGAAGAGTTTCAGGCGGAAATCCTTAACCTGGCCAAAGACCGTAATATGGATGAAAAAATGGCCATGAAGCAGATTGCCAATAACCCTTCGGCAGCACAAGCTTTGGTGGATGAAATTTTAAGCCAGAAGATTGTGGAATTCCTGATGGCTCGCGCAGAAGTCACCTACGTCAAAGATGTTCAACAAGATGACAAATCAAGCGATGAGTCGGTGGCTGTTGCCAGCACCCTGGAAAAGGAAGAATACGAAGTCCTGGTGGAGGAATAGATTCCGCAATCTGTTTGCAAACAGTAGAGAGAGGTTTAACCCATGAGTAAAGAGATTATTAGCGCCGTTAATTATTCTCAAATGATTAACCCCTATGCCTATATCCCTGTGGTAATTGAGCAATCCAGCCGGGGTGAACGGTCATTTGATATCTTTTCCCGCCTGCTGAGAGAACGGATTGTCTTTCTGGGAACGCCTGTGGATGACATGGTTGCCAACCTGATTGTGGCCCAGCTTCTCTTGCTGGATTCTGAAAACCCTGAAAAAGACATTATGCTCTATATCAATAGCCCTGGTGGTAGTGTAACAGCCGGTTTTGCCATTTATGACACCATTCAGCATATCCGCGCCGATGTTGCGACCATTTGTCTTGGTCAAGCGGCTAGTATGGGCGCATTCTTGCTGGCTGCCGGAACCCCTGGCAAACGGATGGCCTTGCCCCATTCCCGAATCTTGATCCACCAGCCTTTAGGTGGCGCTCAAGGTCAGGCCACGGATATTGAAATCCAAGCTGCTGAAATTAATCGTATGAAAAAACTCATCAACGAGTTGCTGGCTCACCATACTGGGCAATCTTTGAAAAAGATTGAAAAAGACACAGACCGCGACTATATCATGTCCGCCGAAGAATCTGTTGCCTACGGGATGGTTGACAAAGTCATCACAAGAGTTGAAGAGGCTAAAGAAGCCTAGTATCATGATAGTGGTAAAACGATTTTGATCTGAATCAGGTCTACGGATCTTCTGAAGTTTTATCCAAATAGATCGACATTATACTTAGGCCTTTATCAAACCCTCAATCGGAGGATAGCCCATGGCAAAACATGATGATAGCAGACTGAAGTGTTCTTTTTGCGGAAAGAGCCAGGATCAGGTCAAGAAATTGATAGCAGGCCCCGAGGTCTATATCTGCGATGAATGTGTTGATCTGTGTAATGAAATCCTGGATGAAGAGTTTTTTGAGGGAGAAGAAGGCGAAAAAACATCGACTCCCGTTGAACTGGCCAAGGTTCCCAAGCCTGCAGAAATCAAATCATTTTTGGATGAGCACATTGTGGGCCAGGATGACGCCAAAAAGGTTTTATCCGTTGCCGTCTACAATCATTACAAGCGGATTAACCACAACATCAACTCTCAGGACAGCAAATCCTCGGTTGAGATTCAAAAAAGCAACATCTTGCTGGTAGGCCCCTCTGGCAGCGGTAAAACCCTGTTGGCCCAAACCCTTGCCAAGCTTCTTGAGGTTCCCTTTGCCGTCGCTGATGCCACAACGCTTACTGAAGCGGGCTATGTCGGCGATGATGTGGAGAATATCCTGCTTCGTCTCTATCAAGCTGCGGATTATGATGCTTCCAAGGCTGAGCAAGGCATTATCTACATTGATGAAGTGGATAAGATTGCCCGCAAGTCTGAAAACCCCAGTATTACCCGTGATGTAAGCGGTGAAGGGGTTCAGCAAGCTCTGTTAAAGATGATTGAAGGGACTGTGGCCAACGTTCCCCCGCAAGGTGGACGCAAGCACCCTCATCAGGAATTTATCCAAATTGACACCACCAACATTCTCTTTATCTGTGGTGGCGCATTTACCGGTCTTGAAAAAGTGGTTGAAAGCCGTGTGGCTTCCGGTAAATCTGTTGGGTTTGGCGCTTCGACCCCCAAACAGCTTTACGAACGGGAATTGGCAGCCGCCCGCATGCTGAAACAGCTTCAGCCTGAGGATCTGTTGAAGTTCGGGATGATTCCTGAGTTCATCGGCCGGATTCCTATTACAGCCGTGTTGGATCCGCTGGATGAAGATGCATTAGTTCAAATCCTCATCAAGCCGAAAAACGCCATCTTTAAGCAGTATCAAGAGCTGTTCTCGATGGATGGCGTCGAGCTGGATTTTGAGCCGGATGCCGCAAGGACCATCGCCAAGGAAGCCCTTAAACGCCGTACCGGGGCGCGTGCTTTGAAATCCATTGTGGAAGAGTTGATGCTGGATCTGATGTATGAGATCCCGTCTCGAAATGACATCCATAAAGTGGTTGTCACGCAGGATATGGTTGAAAATCGCTCTTGCGCCGAAGTCATTCCGATGCCTGAAAAGCAACCCAAAGGCGAAATCGCCTAGCTATAGCGACATCATCAAGAATCCGAAAAAGAGCAATCGCTGATTAGTCGGTGGTTGCTCTTTTAATCGGTTGAGAAATCCGATTAACGGCTTCCACCAGGTCAGGCTGTAGTAACTGGCCAAGGCGAACTCGTTGCTGGCATGCCTTTAAGGCAAAAGCCTCATCCAAGACCGAAACCGGAATATCCGTTGGTCCGTTGCTCTGTTCTACCAATACTTGATGCTGTAAATCTTCGCAATCCTGTCGGTGTTCTCTGCCGATAAACAGCGAACGCAGCATTTGTTCAGCATACTCAAAAAAGCAGCAATATTTGGGCTGAATACAGAGCGGGAGCCTTTCAATCGAGGTAACCATTTTTGCGACTATCCGTAAGGTTATTTTATTTTTATTCAAACTTTATTGAATTTGGAATGCCGTCAGGTTAGCCGAAAATCAAGACGTTCGCAATATTCGTAACCAAAGATGTACAACAAAAGTTCATAATCTGAGTAAATAGAGCTTATAGTCCCTAAAATACCTGCTTTAGGATGCCATTACCCTTGAATGTGATGATGCTTCCGGTATCTTTTTTCAGGATCATAGGTTCCGGATTTTATGCCAAACTGTCCAGTCAAACTTGAATCAATAACGTTTTGCTCAGCTACTGCCGTTAGTTTCGTGGGATCATCCCCCAGCCCACTTAAAAATCTTGCCACTGGGTTCGGAAGTATTTCGTTACAACGCTTCCCGACAGCTCCCAGTAAGTCTAATGGTTTAGTCACTGTGCTCCTCAGCATTTTTGTAATGGGTATTGGTCTTGTCTTAAGGTTCCTAGCTGCTTCGCCTAAATTCTTGAATCCTCCGAGACTACCCTCTTCTGGCTTGAACCCTTTGATTCCAAGCAGCGAAACAAGAATTGAGGATGTGCCTAAACCCATCTTTTCAAAAGATCGTTCTGCCCCATCAATATCGCCGCGCTTATAGCGAGAAATCGCATTTGCCGTGCCTTTTACTACGGATAGGCCACCGGTAACCAGGCCCAATCCTAATAATGCAAATGCGGCGGGTGGACCAAAAGCACAGGTGGCAGCGATACCCAGCCCAGTAATGAGTAAACCTTTCATTGTAAAGAGTGATTTAATGGGATCAATGAGAGCGCCTTTTAGGAATTTTTTACCGGCTCTGAAAATGGAGAAATGCTTGTGTTTGGAGATGGTACGGCCATTCCAAGTATCTCCGCGACCAGCTTGTTGGGCCGCCATGATTCGATAAAGCCGGCTTTCGGCATCCACCCGTCTTAAGCGCTCAAAAGCAAGATTACGCTGAGCCGCATGAACGTTTGCCATCATAAGCAACATGGCTGTTTGTGGATTTGGCCCCATGCCAGGATTATTTGGATACTGCCCCATAGTATTCCCCCTTATGTCCCACCCTGTCACGCCCAACTGCCTTAGAAGATCTGTTGGCAGACCTTGCGCTCCAGAAACGATATTCTACATGTATAAAAAAGCAATCTTTATTATTTTTGATAGATTGTTTAAATATATGCAATATCTTTTACATTTCTTAAGGACTCAGGAAGCAAGCTTTTGAATCTCGATGGCAATTTTTAGCCCCATGGCGTTTTCATATTAAGAGCATTTACCTTGATAGGGGAAATGGATTCAGATGTTTCCACGGTTAAACGCTCTAAGAGAAAGGGTTGTTTCAAGACTTGCCGAGGCGTTAGCGCCTCATGAGGCTGGAGCAACCACAACCACAAAAACGCCCATACCTGCTGTAAAATCACCTTGGAAACAGATTGAATCTCCTGAAGCGATGGTTCATTGGCTCAATCAAATTCCAGCCAATGCGTATCTTTATCTGTATTACGATTTTCCCAATGGGCAATGGTTGGTTGCTAAAAAACCGCTCAGGTTGCACCATCAATCCGCAAAAGCACTAAGCCAGGATTTAGGGAAGATATTGGTCTGCCGATTTCATCGAAATGAGCAAGACGAAGTCTCGCTGGAAAGACCTGCAATGAGTTTTTTAAATATATCTCCCATGCGTCAAGGAAAACCTGTCTCAGGAAAAACGGTTAAACCCGAGTTAGGCGAAGGCCCCGTTACTTGCCAGTATTCACTTAGAAATAAAGATACCCTTGTCATCCGAAATGTTCTTTCGGCCTCCGAAGATGACGACCTTGCGCATCTCGACGCTCTTCCGCCCCAGGCGGTTCCCTTATCCGATTTGGCGGGTCATGCGATATCTCCAAATGCAACTTTGGAGATTCCTTTAAATCAGTTGAACAGCAATTATACCCAGTGGCACTGGGATACCAAAGCGTCTATTGTCCATCTACGCCAGTGGGCTGGTGAACTGCGACACCATTGGTTTTCCCGCTAGCCTACGAAAATATTAGCCTCTGCAATTTCCAACTTATTTACGAGCTTTGGAGCACCGTTTGTTATACCAATGCCAGTGGCATCTTGTAGATTTAAAAGAACCTTCTTTTTTGCCTCTAGCAGCTGCTCAGCCAATTGCGGATCCATATCCGCCAAAGACTTACGACTACTCAGTAACGGATTGCCCAAAAGTTCTAAAAGCGAATTCTGCTCATCAAGATCCTTTGGCAAGGCACCCCAATAATCCTTAACCGTTGAATTGGATAAGTGAACAATTTTTGCCATGGCGCTGGCTTGATAGGAGCGAAGTCCTTGAAGCTCTTCTATAACATCATTCTGCTCAGCAGTACTTAATGTCGAATCCTGCAGTTTCAGTTTGAGTAGCTGAACGTATCCCTTAAACACATCCGGGTGAATCTTGGTTGTTTCAATCCATGGTTGCGTTGGTGTGTCTTTGCTGTGACGAATATTAAAGCCTATTGGTTGATCGGCATTTTGACCAGCAGCTTCTAACTCAGCCTGAATTTTCCCAATTTGGCTATCTATTTCAGCATCACTAATGCCAGGCTTGCCTTTATACGCCTCAAGTTGACTGATTAAAGCTGCTGGATCATCGTGAGCTTGTATCAAGCCTCTTTTAAACTTATTCCCCAATTGAATCAAGTTAGGATCCTCAAGTCCCCCTCTAGATGCGCGGTAAATTAATTGAGCTTTTGGCGTTGTGCCATCCATCACAGTTGCATAGGGCCTACTACTATCCAGAGCAGGATCTTGAGAATAGGAGATATTCATTTCTTTAGGTGCTTGTCCTGGCGTAAAGTCTTCAGGCTTGTTAAATTTAAGGTAAATACCGGTATCATCCACCTGGACTAAATGAGCGTTTCCTTTACGAACGAGCTTGCCATGCTCATAAGCATACTGGACTGCCTCTTCTGGCGTTGTAAACTTCCCTTGCCCTTTGATCTCAATATCGCCAGCGGCCATCATTCTATCGTTAATTTGATGTCCCAGCGCAGTCTCTTTCTGTACACTACCGTGACTTACTTTATCTACAATTGTGTCGTAACTGGCTTTGGCGGATTGCTTTGTGCTTCTTAGGCAATCCCAAGTCGCCTTGAAAGGATTACCGGAACTGGTATCCGTGATCTTTCCGGATAAGGCATAATCAGGCGTATGATCAATGGCTGATTTGGCGCCGGCTACGGACATTGTCAATATGGATGAACCGGCCCCGATATTAGACCATGCTTCTGCCTTTTCCTGGCTTGTTTTTGCCCCAAATAGTTCAACAGCCCCTTTGCCAAATTGATATCCGCCCATCGTAACACCCGCAGAAACGAGTAAAGGCGCAGCAGCGCCATCAGTTGCAATAATCAGGGCACCAGACCCAAGGATCGTCAGTGCTCCGAAACAAACACTTTTGATATCATGAAACATTCCGGTTAATGGGGAAATAGCGCCTTTCAGGAAGCTTTTACAGGCATCTCCTGCGGTAAATTGGTCACTTTGGCCTTGAAGTTGCTGTAACGCTTGAAGTTCTGCTGGGCTTAAGTTGTTTCCCAGCAGTGTGGACGCATTGGCTGTAAGCGGAGATTGAGCAGACTGCCCAACGCCTACACCATACGGAATATTCGACGTATTATTGGGTATCGTTCCACGATACGATTGAATGCTAACCACGCCGCCTCCCCAAGCAGTAAATGGCCTATTCCCATATAGCTGTATAAAAACATTTTTTCGAAAAACTGTTTTATTTTGTTAAGGAATTTTAACTTCTTTTTGCTCAAGCTCACCATGGATAGTAATGATGTTTTGAATGAATAGATTGGATCGTATCTAGTTGGGAGACATCCTCATCAAAAGGGTGATAGACCTTGGTCTAGGAGGAATGGGTTTCACATTAAGACCTGGGTCTAATAGAAAAATAAAGTCGATTTTAATATCTTGTAGTTCAATCTAAACAGGACGGGTGAATCGCACATCTGAACTGTCAAAGACGATATTAAAAAATAATACAGGAAGCAATGAAGCAGTATTGATGAGGTAAATCGATGAAAAATTTAATTGTCTTAAGTATACTTGCGGGCCTAATTGTTTCAGCCAGCGCTTTTATTATCCCAGCCATGGCGGCAGACAATCCCTTGAGCAAGGATTACAAACCAAATCAACCTAAACAGCAGGCTGAGCGTCGCATGATGAAATCAGAGACCCTCGCATCTCCGGTAAAAGATAGCAAAGGGCTTGCTGCGACACAGGCGGAGAAAAAAGAGCCTGGATCCATGGAATCACCCGCTACAAAATCTGCTGAAGAAAATACTAAACCTTAATTACTCCCGGTCATATCATATAGATGCCGCATGAGCGAACCATTAGGTGTCATGCGGTCTTTTTTTATTTTATTTAGAAGAGTGGGGGCCTAACAGCGTTGATAAACTGCTTTGCTGCTGGAGGTATTGATTGAACAAATTGTTGATAACACTATATTGATTGCGGCTTTGATTTTCCTGAAAAGTGAGTTGGTCATTGGTCGGATCGGTCGTTGACGTGCTTTGGGAAGTGTTCGGAATCGGGATATTGGCAAACAGCCCTTGGGTTGGGCTCATGACATTGGATAAAGTGATATCCATCTTTCCCAAAACGCCAAAATTGGTCTTTCCATCACCAATCAGCAACGATGCCACACCCGTAGGATTATTTTGGATAGCTGATGCAAGCTGATTTGCATTAAGCGTGAGAGATCCAGTTCCTGAGCGACTATTTGAAGATGAAATCCCAATTTGCGAAAGGCTGAGGCCTCCAGATTGCGGATTAAGCCCAGCATTGATCTCTGCCTGCAGGTTTTTCCCCAGAACCCTGAACGCATCTCCGCCTTGCAAAAATCCACTTACCGCAGCTTCAGACTGAAGGGATTGCTGTAGTTGATTGTATTGATTCACAAAATTAGTCACAGTTGAGGTTAAAGAGGATGTATCCGATGCAACCGTTAAATTGACCGGAACTGAACCAGGTGTTGGGGCCAATAAATTCAACGTGACGCCAGTCAGTCCTGTGGCCGATTGAGTCAACGTATTTGAGGCACTCTGGAGGGTATTTCCGCCATTGATTTGAATCTCGGCATTTTGTCCCAAAGTTTGTGAGCTTTTTGTATCGGTTCCGTTCACAAGCCCCACTGATTGAAAAAAACCTGTTCCATTGTCAGAAAACAAAATGGCTTCTTGCCCGGTGTTATTGGAAACAGCATTGAGCTTATTCGTGGCAGCATCATAGGACATCGTGACACCCGCATGGCTATCACCGTTAATCTGGTTCATCAGTCCTTGCAAAGTTGTGTTGCTGTTAATGGTAAATGAGTCTCCTCCCAGGGTAAAGGTTCCGGCCTGGATGGTGTTATTTTGTAAGCCTGCTCCATTACCAATGAGGGCGCCGTTAAGATTAATCGTTGATGCACCACTGCTTGCTGTAAATTGGGTTGCAGAAGACGTCCCGGAGTTTAAATTGGTGATTTGGTCAAAATTGGATGTATCTCCGTTAGCGCCAAATTGAATTTTGGTACCGTTGGCGAAGGAAAACTGTATCTGCCCATTAGCGTTTACAGTACCAGAAGCGGCTTGCCCTGTAACGCTGTTAATGGCGGAGGCTACACTATCTAAAACATTTTGTACGGTATCCCCTGCATTTACCGCGATGGATTGCGCCTGGTTATTAATGGTGACTGTAAAGTTGCCTGTTGTGACAGTGCCACTCTCTATTGCGCTGACGGAAGAGCCACCTTGAATCCATTGCCCAATGGAGGATAAACTAGTGGCACTGGTGGCTGTGGCAAGCTGAAGCACATTAATATTATAGTTTCCAGGCGTGGCGCTGCTACTGGTAGAAGCCGTCAAATAGCTATCATTGGATAAATTTGCCGTTTGAGCGTTAAAGATATTACTCCCATTATTATTTCCTTGGGTCAGCGAGGATTGCGTTAATTGGCTGATGGTATTTTGCAGGGTGGCGATTTGAGACGTTAATGTCGATGCCTGGGTCTGAGTTGGGGTTAACAAGTAGGGGTTTTCTGGTGACAGCGTAAAGGCTCCCGCAGGCCAAGGGGAACTAACGCCCAACAATGGCGAGGTGAGATAATTCGAGGTTATCCCTGAAAACGATAAATCCATTCCACAATCACCAATCTGGAAAAGCGTTCCGTTCTTTTCTAGGCCAGCTATATAATATCGGCAACTCTTGGTCAGACTGA
>JANWKX010000114.1 GCA_025451145.1 Vampirovibrionales bacterium | reverse complement strand
GTATCAAAAGGTTACTTAGCCGTTGATTTGTTCTTTATCCTGAGTGGCTTTGTGATTTCCTACGTTCATCAATCGGAATTTCTCAGTTTGAATGGGCCAACCACCTTACGATTTCTGGGGTTGCGCTTGGCCAGAATCATGCCGGTTCATCTGCTGATGCTCGCAATTTATGCGGTATTTTTGATGATGACCACCTGGATTCTTCATATTCCCCCGGATCATCCCAAAGCCTTCTCTGGAAACAACTTTATTCTGAATATTTTCTTGCTCCATGCCTGGGGATTTGCCGATATGGATTCGTGGAACGCCCCTTCCTGGTCAATCAGTGCGGAATGGTTTGCTTACTTGGTGTTTCCGTTGATAACACTAGCTCTCAGTAGACTCGCTAAGCCATCGCAAAGTCTTGGAGTAATAGTCATCCTCATGCTTTCGCTGACGGGGGCTTTTTATTTTGTGGGTGATGGCGCCCTCAATTGGTCCTTTCATCATGTCTTGATTCGGGTTTTTACCGAATTTACAATGGGTTGCTGTCTGTTTAATGTCTTTAAACACGCTGCCCCAAAAGCCTTTGCTTGGGATGGTCTCTCTTGTCCCATATTAATTATCATTTTAGCAGGGCTGTTTCTTCGCCTGCCTGATCTGGCGGTTGTTCTGGGTGAGGTCATGTTGGTCTATTCATTATGTCATGCCCAAGGATTTCTGAGGACAGCCCTAACCAATCGATGGATCCTGGCCCTCGGCGAGCGATCTTTCTCGATTTACATGGTTCATAACCTCATGATGACCCTCTTTAAGCAAGGGTTATCATGGAGCCATTATCTCCAGTATCGATCGCCCCTTCTAGATGGCCTCATGCTGATAGGCTTTATCATCAGTGTTTATCTTATTGCCCATGTGATTTACCAGGCGGTAGAAGTTCCCAGCCGAAAAGCCTTGAGAAATATCTTAAGACAGTATTTGCCGGATGTTTCCACCAGCCCCTTGGCGATTTCACCTCAATAGCATCCCAGGCTTCAAGATTATCAGGCCTGTATCAACACTTGGGTGGTAATTTAAAGAATGGTTTTTATGGTCTTGATTTCAAAAATATGCTCCTTGGAGACACCGGAGATGTTCCTGGCATAACGCTCGGCATCTTCATACGAGATAAATTGAGTGGCATGACCTTCTGCTTGAACGACATATTGATTGGCATCGATGACTTTATAGATGAGTGTTTCGTTGGTATCTTCATTTACTTTCCGTTGCCCAAAAATCGGATTTGTTTGCATCCGGCACCCTGTCCCTTCTATGTTACTGATTACCAAAAAGAAGTCATAAATTCAGATTATATTGTTTTTATTTTATTATGAATACAGTGTTTAAATTAGATTGTAATATTTCAGTCCAAATACAGGGTCTTACTCACTAATTCGGATTCTGAAGACTTAAAGGATACTTAAGACTTTGTAATCATCATTCAGAAAATCACTCAAGCAGACCCTTTTGGAAGGTTAACATTGCCGTTCCAAAGACTGATAGGGGGAAATTCGTTATCACACAGAATTATTCCTGAAGAGGAGATAATATCAAGTCCCAATCGTCAGCAATACCCCTTTCGTCAACTTCAATTTTTCGTTCCCGTGTTTTATTTGGACCATTAGCATCTGGTCCATTGATAGCTGATGTGATAACATAAGCCACACCACCGTGGCTATTGGGCGATCTCCAAGGTGTATAGTCTGTTGGAGCACCTTCAACCCTTAAATACTCAGGCTTATCCTCATCAAGGCGGTTTTTTCTACTCACAATTGCGCCACGCTTTAATTGGGTAAGGTGTATTGAAGCAAAACGAATATTAGAAACAGATCCCATTTTTATATCTCCATAATCTTCTTATTAAACAATGAGCCATATTGCTGTAAAGTTCGCTAAAGCTCAATAATTGCAAATTTCCCTCTTAATCTTTTTACATTCCTTAACCCTTTAATCTATAACTGCGCTTTTCGTGCAGTTATATCTTTCGCCTGAAATGGTAATCCACTACTGGGTTAAAACTTCATGCGCAATTTTTCATTATGGGTTGGTTTCTTAAGGGAACAACAAGTTTACCTTGTCATTTATTGATACCGTTTTAGTGCAGGAGATTTTTAACCAATGCAAATTACCTTTAGACCCAATGTTTTACCAAGGCCTCAAAACAGGGCTCATCAAGTGTCATTCTCAGGGAAGTTTATGGCGAAATCTTATGAGGAGCGCCATGGCAATTTCCAAATCGATCCTGAATACATGGACCTGCTCAAGCTGTGGCATAATGCGGCATCGAAAAATCGAGAATTGACCCTTCCCGTTGAGAATGATCCCGTTTTAGGGACCGGGGATTGGTCATTTGATTGGGATCCACGAGTGGGTGGCGGACGATATTTTGTGGAGTTTAACACCCGCTCATCCAATACTTACAAAAACCATATCGAACTTCAGATTTGTCCTGCTGATGCGCAAGGACGGGCCATGGATACCCTGCCCAAAGTTCCTGAGCATACTGCCGGGGTGGCAAACATCTTTAGCAACTATGCAGCGGATGATAGTGACCTAGCGACGACGGCATACATTGAAACAGCCTTCCATACGGCACTTTTTACCAAAGTCCCTTCCCTTTTGTTTAGAAAGTAATCTTTTGCCGATCCTGTTAATTTAAAATAGCTTCTGTTGAACCGGATCGGATTCAAAGAGATCGCCAACCATACAATCCATAACATCGCATAAGCGATCCATGTTTTCATAAGAAGGCTGGGTACGGCCGCTAGCCCAAGAATAAACCGTTTGTTGCGGTAAACCTAATTCTTTAGCCAGTCGGTAAAGGCTCCAGCCTTTTTTATTCTGGGCCACTTCTTTAATCTTGATTTTCATAGGGAGGACTAATCCGAGGCAAATACTCATTTATTTGTTTATTATACTCGGATTTGAGCGGTAAAGAAATCCCTTAACTTGAAACTGACAAACAGAATTTAAGATTAAACCACCAATTCTTGTTGCTTGCGGCTTCTAGCCAATTCAATCCCCATCTGGACGGCTGCGACGTTTTTATCATAGTGCTTTGCCGGAACAGACTTTTGGATAGACTTCAGCAGGTTTTCCGTACTGACCACCTGGGTCACCTCTTGCGTAACGCCCAGACAGATCATATTGGCCAGAATGTTATTGTTAAACTCCTGCTTGGCCATTTCCATCACCGGTATCTTATATAATTTGCGGTGTGTACCGACAAGAATATCTTCCGGGAGGTCTATGACCAGGTTTTCATCGATCAGAATCGTACAATCATCGGCGATATCACAAAAATACTTTTTGAAAGACGACTGGGCAATGGCTAAAAAGAAGTTTAAATGGGTGGCTTTGGGGTAGAGAATCTCTTGGGTATCTACAATCAAGTCCACTTTGGTCGGGCCGCCTCTGACCTGTGAACCGTATGTTGGGCTTTGGCTGGCATACTTGCCCTCATAGAAAATGGCGGCTTCGGCCAAAATCGTCGAGCCTAAGACGATACCTTGACCACCCACCCCACAAAAACGTGCTTCTAAACGTCCGGACGTGTTATTCATCTATCAGGCTCCTTTTTTCTCAGCCATTTTGGCTTGTACAGCCTCGACCATTTGATAATAGGTGGTTGCATATTCCTTCATTTCAGCATCTTGCCGAAGAATGCCCAGGAGGTGCTTTCCGTCCGCCTCTGATTCCTCAGCAGAAAAGGTTGATCGATCCTTCAGGTGCTTGATTAAATCCGCCGCGGCAGCGTACTCGTTTTTACGACCCCAGTTGATATGGCAGTTGGACATGACTTCCACCACGGAGAAACCCGAGTGGCTCAAGCCCGCTTTGATCATCTTGTCCATATGCAAGGGGCTTGCAACGACGGTTCTGGAGACAAAGGATGCCCCTGCCGCCATTGCGACCTTGCAAGTATCAAATGTGGGTTCAATACTGCCATAAGGCGCTGTTGGAGACGAGCTATCCAAAGGAGTGGAGGGTGAAACCTGTCCCCCGGTGAGGCCATAGGTGTAGTTATTAATAATAATCAGAGTTAAATCAATATTTCGACGACAGGCATGAATGAAGTGGTTGCCGCCAATGGCCAGTGAGTCACCATCGCCAGAAACCACAATGATTTTGCCTTTGGGGTGCGCCATTTTCATGCCAGTGGCAAAAGCTAAGGGGCGACCATGGGTGACATGTAGCGTATTGTAATCAAGATACCCAGAAAAACGGCCTGAACAACCAATCCCGGAGATAATGGCGGTCTCATCCCGAGGCAGTTGCAGTTCATCCAGGGCGCGAATCAGGGACTTCATAATGGCGCCGTCACCACAACCGGCACACCAGGTCGTTGGTAGCTTGTGGACCCGTAAATATTGGTTATAATCGACTTCAGCGAGTTTACTCATCGTATTATACCTTTGCTGCTTCACAAGATTCGTAGGATTTGATCCGGTTCAGAATTTCATCTGGCGAAATCATTTGACCGTTATAACGAAGAACCGTTTCGATAGTGCGGTGGAGAATACGCTCAACCTCCAATGCCATTTGTCCTTCATTCATTTCAACGACAATGATGCGTTTTGCATTCCGGGCTGCTTTTTTCAAGGCCTCTTCGGGAAATGGCCATAAGGTTATGGGTCTGAACATCCCCACCTTGATGCCATCGCTTTCACGTGCTTCGTTAATGGCTTGTAGGGCTGATCGGGAAGCGGATCCCAACGAGACGATTAGGATATCGGCGTCATCGACCAGATAATCTTCCCATTTCAAGATATCATCCAGGTTTTCCGTCAGTTTTCGGCGCATCCTGGATAAAAGCTGTTCGGCAATCGTCGTATTCTCTGTCGGAAACCCGGTATCATCGTGGGTTAAGCCTGTAACATGGAAACGATACCCTTCAAAAAAGCTTGCCAAGGGTGGAACCAACCCTTGGGATTGGTCAAAAGGCTTATATTCTTTAGGTCCCACTTTAGGTGTTTCACGATTAATGACGATTAGCTCTGACTTATCTGGGATTTCAAGACGTCCGCTCATCTGGGCCAAAGTTTCATCGGAAAGGAGAACAACCGGTTGACGGTATTTCTCTGACAGGTTAAAGGCTCGAATGGTTTCATCATAAATCTCACGGTGATAAGCCGGGGCTAGAACGATAATCGGGTGGTCGCCATGAGTGCCCCATTTGGCCTGCATCAAATCACCTTGTCCTGGAAAGGTTGGCATGCCGGTTGAAGGACCATTCCGCATGACGTTAACCACCACGCAAGGTACTTCTGTCATACAGGCAAATCCAAGATTCTCCTGTTTTAAGGAAAAACCAGGACCGCTGGTGGCTGTCATGGACTTTTTACCTGTTAGAGAGGCTCCGATAATAGCTGCCATACTGGCGATTTCATCTTCCATCTGAATAAAAGCACCACCTACTTTAGGCAGGGCTTTAGCCATTTCGGCTGCGATCTCAGAAGAGGGTGAAATGGGATATCCGGCATAAAAACGGCACCCTACATCAATAGCAGCCCTTGCTACAATCTGATTTCCGGTTAAAGCGTATATTTGCCCTGGCATGGTTTTATGACCTCTTCTATAACATCTCTATACAGCTCACTCTATCATTGCGCCAACATGATGATTTTTCATGTGTTTTTTCATTTAACCCTGGAATTTCAAGCAAAATGCTCCCAAGGCACGATTTATCCCTGGCGTATTCAGGGATTTGAGTTGTCGTGAATGTGAACATCATGAGTCGGCCTAGAATTTTTGAATATAACCTTGACGCATCGCGAGTACGGCAGCTTGCGTTCTGTCATCCACGCAAAGCTTCTGGAGGATACTGTGAACATGGGCTTTTGCTGTGGCTTTGGTGATAAATAATCGATCCGCAATTTCCGGATTGGATAAGCCTTCGACAATTAAGCCCAAAACCTCCATTTCCCGCTCAGTTAACGGGCAATCCAACGGTTTTTGCAGCATCTGTTGGGTTGAGTCTTGTAGCGTGCCCTTGAAGCGACCGAGCACAATTCTGGCCACCGCTGGGTCCAACCAGGCGGCACCATCTCTGACCAGGTGAATGACGCTTGCCAGGGTATCCGCTGGAATCCCTTTCATACAGTAGGCGTCTGCCCCTGCAGCCAAAGCGGCGAAGACATCCTGTTCGTTATCCTTGGATGTGAGCATGATGATTCGGATGTTAGGGAGCGCCGTTTTAACCACTTGTGTCGCTTCAATACCATCCATTTCCGGTAGGCCAATATCCATCAAAACAACATCAGGTACTTTTTCAATGATTTGGCGGGAAGCTGAAAGACCATCACTGGCTTCGCCAACAACCTTGATGCCCTGCTCTTTCCCCAAAAGCATTTTAAGACCCACCAATGTCATTTGGTGATCTTCAACCAGAAAAACCGTCGTGGTCAGGGGCTTATTCACAAAGCTGTCATCGCTCTCAGAGGACTTACTGCATACCATTATACTGAAGTTTGGCTTAGGGTGTACCCATCCAAATTGTTTAATTGCGCTAACGCAAAAAGCATATCGAGCCCATCAGTAATGTACAGGTCTTCGAACGAATTTCATTGTATCGGGTAATCGCTTTTTCTTGATGTTCTTACTTGATGCAGGAGCTTGTTTTATTCTTAAATGTTTATAAAAACTAAGCAATTTTTGATTCGTCATGGGTTTTATTTAGTTAAGTCCTATTTTTATTGATGGAATGACGGGAAGTGAGAAAGAGCGAATGACGAATAATGTCAACCCACTCTTAGCCTCAACAGGAGGATTGTATAATCCGCCTCTTTCTGGTGTTCCTAATGTGAGTGTATCTGGCAGTATGGCGATGCCTGCTGATATGCAGTATTTGCTCAATAATCCCATGAGCGCGACGTCAAGCAGTCAACTTCTTGAATTGATGTCCGGCTTAAATACCGAATCAATGAACGCTTCAGGATTTTTATCAGCCCCTCCATCTTCTAATCCGACGGCTGCCCTTGGAATGCTTCCCTCTGGAAGTTTAACGGCTGGTGGTTCCACATTGGGAAGCGGTGCTGATTCATCCATATCAAGTTTTATGAGTTCGATGAACCAACAAATGGCCCAGGTGAATAGTATTTATAATCTGTCGAATTTACAAACTTCATCAGCAGCGACCATGCCGCAAATGCCCTCCGATCCATCCGGTAATTCCACTGGAAGCACTACAGACACCTCTGGTAGTGGTGGAAGCAGTAATGCATCTTTAGCAAATGGCGATACATACGGCATTATGAATACGCTATCTCAGTCACAGAAAAGTAACTTGGTTTATGTCCAGCAATATGCAGCCGGTGGATGCAGCCTGGCTTCAATTTGTAACACCATATATTTGAAAACCGGTAAAAAGGTGACCCAGGATGAGGCCAGGCAGGCTTCCATTAAAGCCGGAATAGGTGATCCGGCAAATGGTATGGCACCTGATGGCAGAGAAAAGCTCCTGGCGCTCTATGGGATTCATACGACATCGCAAAATATCAACCTTCAGCAATTAGCCTCGCTGGTTAAAAGTGGCAAAATTGTAATTACGGCGGCCTGTGAAGCCACCTTGAGAAGTAATTCGACCCAGGTTCATACTGGCGACGAGGGCCATGTGGTGACAACTGTTGGCGTTAAGATGAATGGTAGTCAGATACTAGGCTTTTATGTCGTCAACTCTGCCGGTTCTTCGTCTGATGGTGTCAAGTTTATTCCCTATGATGTGATGAATGCCGCGACAGATGGCGGAGATAGCATCATGGAAGTCGTTTAAGAACCGGATTGATCCTAAGCAATTTGATTTTAATCGAATGAGAAAATTCCCAATTGAATTTAAGCGTTTGCTTCCTTTGCTTAGCGCGACCTAAGAAAAACGTTTGTTTCGACTTTTTTTAAAATCATCCCCACTATTTTATAAATATAAAGATTGTATTTTATATCGCTATTAGGCAATAGAGATATATGATTTTTAGCAAGCCTCCGCAAGACAATAGGCCAGTTGAATGCAATTGAAGGCAATTTAAGCAATTGGTAAAGCGAAGGTTAAATTTCCTTAAGTTTTACTTGCGTTAAAAACATCTCTATTAGAGGATATACATTCTAGCCGTTTTTTAAGCGTTGTTTGTCCTTGTTTGGGCGCTTGTTAAAGCAATAGGAGAGTTAAATCTTGAAATACTTCAATCGACCACTGGCGAGTGTCATCTTACTATTGGCCCCGTTTCTTGTTGGCCAGCTTGCGTATGGCGATGTCAACTCCCAATTACCCGGTGCTATCATTCAAGGTAACCAAAACCCATTTGGTCAGCAGCCTGACTCCTT
>JANWKX010000113.1 GCA_025451145.1 Vampirovibrionales bacterium | reverse complement strand
GGTGGGCAAAAGAGGACTCGAACCTCCACGAATTGCTTCACTGGTTCCTAAGACCAGCGCGTCTACCATTCCGCCATTTGCCCATCGGAAACGATATCCTCATTTTATCAAAACCCGTCTCAAAATGAATCCTCTGTAAGAAGCGGGTTACAGATAATTCTCCGGGCCAACGGCCGTCACAATGGAAGGCTGGCTCAAATACTGCTGGGCCACCGATTGAACATCCTGGGAGGTGACCGATTGGATGCGCTCGATCAGTTGCTCAATCTCCGGCAAAGACAGCCCCAAGGCCAGTTGATTGCCAATGTAAGCACATTGCTGTGAGGCGGTTTCCAGAAAGACCACCCGACGACCGTTGATGTTTTCCTTGGCTTCATCCAGTTCTTTCGCTGAAACCGGAACATCCATGAGTTTTTGGCACTCCACGCCAAAGCCTTTTAATGCCTTTTCCCGGTTGTTAGGGTCAGTGCCGATATACAGGGTAAACAAGCCCAGGTAGCGAGAGGCTTCATACTGGCTACGGACCACATAGGCCAGGCCTTGCTTATCCCGAAGCTCTAGAAACAGCCGAGAGGTTAAACCGGCACCGCCCAGAATGGTATTGAGCACCACCATGGCCGGGTAATCGGGATGGGACATCTGGGGCGCAAACCAGCCTTTGAAGAGGTGCATCTGGCTGGTATCGTTCTTGGCTGTGGTCAAATATTCGTTTTTCGACAATGCCCTGATTTCCGGCGCCTTGACCGTGGCGTAATTATCCCCGGAGGGGTGGGTAAAATGCTGCTCGATGATGGATTGGGCTTTCTGGCTGGAAATATCCCCCACCATCGTAAAAAAGGTGTTTCCCGGCTGATAGACCGATTGATAGTAGTCTTTTAAGGGCGAAACAGAGGCCATGGTGGGCAGGGTGTTTAAAATATTGGAGTGGGAGGCCTGGTAAGGCGTGTCCTTTAAAAGCTGAGTCATCAACAAGTCCTGAGCCCGAGTTCGGGGAGAATCCAGATCCATGACCAACTCGCCTTGCATCCTAATTTTTTCTTTTTCAAACTCTGCCAAGGTGGAATGATACATCATATCGGACAGAAGTTCGGCCGAATCCTCAAAATCCTCTTCCAGGAAGGTTGAAGCCAGGACACTGTAATCCCGGCGGGTATCGGTATCCATATCCATGGAGAGGCTATCCACTTCAACGGCAATCTGTTCGGCGCTTCGTTTCTGAGTGCCTTCACACAGCAGGTCATCTACCATATCAGCAACCCCTGGCAACGGCTCCAGGCGATTCCCCCCATAGGTGTAAACGCCTAAAGCAACCCGAGGGGCTCCTTCCATGGGCTTAAAATAGAGCGTGCTTCCGTTTGACAGTGGGATGGTTTCAACATCCAAACTGATACCCTTCTGAATCGAGGTTTTCATGCCGCTCCTTTCGGGGTCAAAACTGTTGTATAGCCTTTATCCAGATCAAACCAGCGCTTAGCGGCCTGTTGAACCTCTTCCAGTTGGATCTGCTCCAAAATCTCCAGATAACGGGTGTATTCATCCAACGTTCCTGTAATGGTAATGCTTTCGCCAATGGATTCAGCAATACCGCTAGCGGTCTCAGAGGTTTCTGCAAAGTTGACCTTCATTTTTTTCTTGGCCCGAATAAATTCCCCCATGGTGATGGGTGCTTCATTCAGGTAATGGGCGATCTCACGGTTAACGTCAGCCAGGCAGCCATCGGCTTGGGGTAGATTGAAATTGCCTTGAATATAAAAGACATTCCCCATTTTAAACGTGGACTGGCCACAGGAAATGGCGTTGAAAACAGGCTCTTTGGGGCGCTCGATAAAGGCTTGATACAGCCGGGAGCTTCGGCCTTCGCCCAAGACCATGCTGGCAATGTCTACGGCAATGGTTTCTTTTAAGTCGGTGGGCTTTGGCCCATGAAAACCCATAATGAAGAACGAGGTTTGATAATCCCCGGAGATTTCAGCAAAGCGCTTGCCATTCGTCGTAGGCCGGCTTGACTCAAGACGCTGATAGTCTTCGGTGATAGATTCTGTTGCCTGGGGGCGCTGGTATGTCTCAAAATCAAAGCATTTTAATAATTGAGCTTCCAGCCAGGTGACATCAAAATCACCCACGACAATGGTGGCTAAATTGCTGGGGCTATACCAATGGTGATAATAACGGACAATTTCCTCACGGGGGATGGTCCCGATAATTTCCCGGGTGCCGATGACATCCCGCTGATAGGGGTGGACATCGGGGTACATCATATGGTTCAGGGTATTATAAATTTTGGTCCAGGGTTGATCAGCCCGCATCCCGATTTCTTCAATGACGACACCGCGTTCACGCTTGTTGGCCGCAGCGGCAGACTCCAGGTTATCGGGCTCAAAAATCTCGCCGATTTCATCATCCGGCAGTGTTGACCCCAAAATCATATCGGCGTGCATATCCAGGGCATTTTCAAAGTTTTTACCCACGTTGCCTTGGGGGCCAGTAATGTAGTAAAAGGTGAAATCCTTCCAAGTGGCCGCATTAATAATGGCGCCCATGCTCTCCATGGCCTTGTCAAACTCGCCCGGCTTAAATCGATCGGTGCCTTTGAACATCAGATGTTCTAAAAAATGAGAAACCCCGTTATTAAAATCATTTTCATGGATTGATCCGGTTTTAACCCAGGTGCTGATATTAAACACATCCCCTTTTTTAGGGACATAAATAAACTGGTAGCCGTTATCGTAGGTTTTATGAAGCGCTTTTTCTTTGAGGTAGGGGATCGTCACCCATTCTTGTTTCAACAGAGGCCTCTTTTCAATCCATTCATCCAAAGACGCTTTTATTATAAGGGAAGTCATAGGGTTCTGCCAGTGATTCTTCCGTTAAGGCAAATTGAGTAGAGGGAGATGAATTAGATTGATTAATTTAAATAAGCAATAAAATATAGATTTTGTTAAATCCTAACATCACTTTTTAATATATGGTTTTTATATAAATGTGAGGAGCAGCAGCATTTTGGGAGAACAATTTTCGGGGAAAAAGGATTATTGACAGTCTTTAAATCAGTTTGCGATGAGGGACACGTCGTCAGGTAGTATCCTGTGACGCAAGAGACATTACCATAACCCATAGCCAGGAGCATCAATTGCTCCTTTTTTTTGCAACATTTTTCTAATTTGAAGGTTTGTAGGCCCTAATTTGCGACTCGTGCATTGCCCCCGATGAGAATACGATTGAAGTGCTCTCTTAATCGGCTTGAAATATTGGATTTATCGTCTTCGTAATCCAAATGCCTTTCTTTTAGTTCTTTCAGTCGGGCGCGTGAGGTTTGAATGGTTAAGCTACTGGCGTTTTCCAGCAAAATATGACACCCAAGCTCCTGAACCAGCTTTCTGCAATCGTCGTGGTTTGCGTTGTGCTTCAGAAAAAAAATGCCCTTGACCGGCTGGCGTGAATAATCCAGCGTAAATGACCGTCGTTGCATAAGCGCCTCCAAACCAAAATTGGCCCCGTTACTGTTTCTGTCCGAGGTCTTCTAATCTTCTCATTCCTTCTGGGAAAGCACATTCCTCAGCTGAATGATTTTGCCAGTGGGGATTTGGCAGACAAGATCTGAATTCTGATTTGTTGGGAAAATGTATAAATAACCTCTGCTGAGGAAAATCTGTTCCAACTAAAGTTCTTGTCCAGAGGCCGTTCCCTCCGCTGGACCCCTCCCTCTTGGTTCAAAAGGGCTTCGCCCGTTACCCTTATTTTCAGGGGGTTGGGGCGTAGCCCCAAAAAAGAAAAAAGGGTCGGTGCAGGGCATACCTCCATATGGCTTGCCATAGGGAGCCTCAAAGCTTATTTGGGGACCCCAATTGCCTTGCAATTGGGCCTTAGCCCTGCGCAACCAGCTTGGAGGATTCGATATATTTTTACTGAGCAATTCCTTTATTGTTGGGGCCTTTCCCTCCCTAACACCCTTCCCTAGCTTTATTTTTGGGCTTTGCCCCAAGCCCATTTTTACAAAAAGTAAGTTTCTTCTAAAAGCCTGATTACTCGATTAAGGCCGCCACTGGTATTGCGGGGAGTGGGGCCACAGGCCCCAAAATCCCAATGGGAGAGGGTTGGGGAGGGAAAGTCCCCAATATCAAACGGTCTTGATCAGGTAATCAGATCTAAAAGTCTGATTTTTAGATTTGAACGTTAGAACTCGGCTTCTGGAGTGGATTCCATTTCAGTCGGCACAGGCTGTGGCATCAATCCTTGATACCATTGGCTCACTGCGGTAGCCAGGCTTTGCTTCTCTTTCAGCGTGGCCATCAGCCGCTCAGCTTTTCTAAGGTTGGCGTCGTACTGGTTGATGAGCCGACTCAATTGCTGGGGTGTAAAACACGGATCATCCAGATGATCGGCCATCAGCTTTTGAAGCGAGCTGAGTTCAGACTGGACATAGGCTATTTCCTCACGAACTTCCCGTTTTTGATTGGGAACAAACTTCCAAAACCCAATTTGTGGGGTTTTAGTGTTTTCTTTCGGTTTGGTGAGCTCATCTGTCTGCTTTTTGACATTTTGGTAAAGGGATTGAAAGGGATTCAGGCTGGAAAGGTTCTGATCGGCCTCTTTGAGGCGAGCTTCCAACAGTTGAATCCGGGTTTCAAGCGCCTGGATTTTACTGTAGTATTCAGCGCCGTCCAGATGCTTATAGCCACTAAGTTCTCTATGCAAGACTTCCAGCTCTTTGGTAATCCGGCTTTTCATCATTTGATAACGTGTAGTTGGTGTAGGTAAGTACCGTTCCATCTGGCTGTTGGCCAGTTGGGAGTCTACCTGATTTAAAACCCGACCGGTTTGTTGGGCGGCATTTTGATTCACAGCGTTATAGAACGAATTGGGAATGATTGAGTACAAATCAGCCTGAGGCTCGTTTTGCTCAACGATTTTATCCAGGCTTTCATCCCGGTTCATTAAATGTTTGGCGATATAATCGCTTAAAGACCCTGAAGGCTCAGATTCCGAATCGATCTGAAATAATGTTTGCTCCTGTGACGCCTGATTCTGCATTTTCCCTCGCTCTGTTCCGTTGGTTCAAAAAAAGGCAAGATACCTGTATGTGGTATCGTAAAATTATCGGAAATCTTTAATGAGTCATCTTCTGGAAGTTTATCGAGAATTGGAAGAAATTCACGTTCATCAGGCTGCTGAACATAACCTTAAACAAGTGGATTTAAAAATTCCCCGGGATAAACTGGTGGTCTTTACCGGCGTTTCGGGGTCGGGAAAATCCTCTCTGGCCTTTGATACCATTTTTGCCGAAGGTCAACGGCGTTACGTCGAAAGTTTAAGTACTTACGCCCGTCAATATATTGGCCAATTCGAAAAGCCCAACGTTGAATCCATTGAAGGGCTATCTCCCGCCATTTCCATTGATCAAAAATCCACCAGCCGTAGCCCCCGCTCCACGGTGGGGACTGTCACTGAGGTTTTAGACTATCTTCGCCTCTTGTATGCCAAAGTCGGCACCCCCCACTGTCCGCAATGCGGTCAGGAGGTGTCCGCCCAATCCCTTCAACGCCTGGTAAATCTCATAATGGATTTCCCCCAAGGGACTCGACTTCAGATTCTGGCGCCCATCGTTAGGGGCCGAAAGGGTGAATATCGGGCGTTGTTTGAGCAACTCAGAAAAGAAGGCTATTCTCGGGTTCAGATTGATGGCGAAACCCAGCTTTTAGAAGAGTTACCGGAAGAGTATCGCTTGGAGAAGACCAAGGTTCACACGATTTCCCTGGTGGTAGATCGCGTCGTGATTCAGGCTGAAGCTGAAAATCTGCTGGTTCGAGTGACCCAAAGTGTGGAAACCGCCTTAAAAAAGGCCGAAGGCTTTAT
>JANWKX010000112.1 GCA_025451145.1 Vampirovibrionales bacterium | reverse complement strand
GTTTCAGGCGTGGATGTTTCTTGGAAGTCCGTCATCCCGTTAAACAGACTCACCCGGGCCGCACTCATTTTCGTGCCGCCGATATCCAACCCGATGGCAGTCGCTGTTTGTGAAATGGCCATTTTGGAGGCATACGAAGCGGAAGAGGTGGAACTGATGGGCGCCGTCATGGTTGTATCCTGATTACTAATCTCAACAGATTAAATCATTCTATCCAGAAAGAGGCTGAGAACAAAAAGATAGCTGGAAAATGTCAGAATATCCAGTAAGGTTGTAATCAAAGGCCCACCAACGCCTGCTGGATCCTGTTTGAAATATTTTTCAAATCCGTAAGGCATCAATAACCCAAGAATTGCCGATAAACAGAGTGAAAAGATGATCGCAAGAAAAAGCAGTAAGCTCAACTCCCAATGACGATATTGCAGGTAGGACAAAAAGCCGACGCCAACCGCAAATAACACACCGGTAATGATGCCAACTTTAATTTCACGAAAGAATTTTTCACGGATATTTTCATCATTAATCAGGTTTAATGCCAGCCCCCGAACCGTAATGGTTTCACTTTGAGTACCCATATTACCGGATAGGCCAGAGAGTAAGGGCATAAATGAAATGGCGATAACGGCGGCTGTAATTGTATGATGGAAGGATGCAATGATGGATGCCGCAAAAAACTGGCCAAACATAGTGACCAGAAGCCATGGCATTCGCGCTTTGACGGCATTCACAACAGGGCCGGACAGCAGATTTTTTTCATCAATCTGCTCCAGGCTAATCCCGGAAGCCCGGTAAATATCCTCTGACGTTTCTTCGTCAATAATATCAATGACATCATCAACCGTAATAATACCCCGTAAGATGTCCTCTTCATCCACAACCGGCAAGGCCAGCAAGTTGTAATATTTACGGAACAAATTGGCCGCCTCTTCCTGATCATCCTTGGCCTGTATGGATTTGATATCAAAAGTCGCCACCTGCTGGAGTGGCGTGGATTCCGGTACTAGGATCATCTGCTTTAAGCTGACAACCCCTACGAGCGCCCCATGAGTATCCAAAAGGTAGCAATAATAGATAAAATCCTTTTCCTCTGCCTGCTTAATCAGACTTAAGGCTTCTCCAACGGTGGATTCAGCGGGAGCTGAAATATAATCCGTTGACATAATGCCGGCTGCCGAGTCCGGAGCTTCCATCATGAGATGGTGGATGGTTCGGGTTTCCGTATCAAAGGGCATCCGTTCCAGGATTTTTTGACGCTGTGAGGTATCCAGCTCCTGGAGCAAGTCAACAGCATCGTCAGAGGGCATGAAATGTAGAATTTCACTGCTTGTAGAGGAGGGTAGATTGGAGAGGCAGAAAATTTGCTTCTCTCGACTCAAGCTGGTCAAAATTTGGGCGGCTTGTCCAACTTTAAGGAATTGAAAGCAGCCGAGCATCTCCTCTTCAGTTAAATTGTTCTCCATCACTTCGGCAATGTCGGCAAAGTTATGCCGGGCAAACAAACGCCTTAAGACTGCGCCATTACCCATTGCGAGATAATGCTTAATCTTTTCGTCAAGTCTCATTACCACTTTGGTGGTCATGGGAGGGGGTCCTGTTTCGTTTAAATGGAATAATAGGCTGATCGCCAAGGCGTTCGATTTCTATTTTATATTCTCACAGAAATCCAACCCAAAGCACAAAAGCGGAAAGAAAAATCTTCACATGCCCGGAAGAGGCCTGGATATCTCTTTATCTTTGTAACCCATCTAAAAGAACAATGCCTAAATTCAATCGATGAAAACCTACTCCTGTATCCATTTGTGGATTAAAATCTGACACATGCCATGGGGCCCAAAGTGGCTATCCTATGCTATGATACTCAGGTTGAATGTGGCTTAGAAGAGTCTGACAGATGGAAAACTTTATCAACTCCTTTATCACACTGGCTTATAAGCGTCGTGTGATTACCATGCTGTTAGGCTTAGTGCTAATTTTGATGGGTTTCTGGGCTTTTGAGACATTGCAAACTGAAGCTTATCCGGAATTTACCTCTCCTATGGTTGAGATTGTAACAACCATGCCTGGCAAAGGTGCTGAAGAGCTTGAACGTTTAGTCACAGTGCCCCTCGAAAAACAACTTAACGGCATTCCCGGTGAAAAAACCTTACGTTCGGTTTCACTGTTTGGCCTTTCGGTGATTCGGGTCTTTTTTGATGACACGACGGTGATGAGCCTGGATCGCCAAAGGGTCATTGAGCGGATTGCGCAAGCGGATATTCCCGATGGGGTTCAACCTCAATTGACGCCTGAGATTGGTGCCACCAGCGAAATTTATCGATATACCGTGGAATCGAGATATTATAACGCCATGAGTCGTAAGGCTATTGAAGATTGGCAATTGGAACGTGCCTTTCGACAGATTCCCGGTGTCATTGATGTGACCAGCTTTGGGGGGCCGACCAAAACCTACCAGGTGAATGTGGATCCGATGCGGTTGATTTCCCATAATGTCACCATCGATCAGGTTTATCAGGCCTTAGCCAATTCCAACGCGACGACAGGCGGCAATTATATTGAGCATAATGGGGAAGCCTATGTTGTTCGGGGGCTTGGCTTACTCAAAAATATTTCTGATATCGAAAATGTCGTTGTCACCAATACGCAGCAAGGGGTCCCTATCCGAATCAAGGATGTGGCTAAGGTGGATTTGGGGCCTGGTATCCGCCTGGGGCAATTTGGCAAAAATAACGATGATGATGAAGTGATGGGGATTGTCTTGATGCGCCGAGGAGAGAATGCCTCTGAAGTCATTGACAGGTTGTATAAAAAGTTCCCCGAGATTCAACAAGCCCTGCCTGATGGCATTAAGCTTGAGCCACTTTATGATCGAAACCACTTGGTGCAGGAGACCATGAATACCATCGGCCATAACGTCATTGAGGGGATAAGCCTGGTTATGGTGGTCTTGATTATTTTCTTGGGAGACTTTACCAGCGGTCTGATTACAGCAACTGTAATTCCACTCGCCTTGCTTTTTGCGTTTTTATGCTTAAAGCTGACAGGTATTTCAGCGAACCTACTGAGTTTAGGCGCCATTGACTTTGGCATTATCGTCGATGGCGCTGTGGTGATGGTTGAAAATTCGTATAGCGTTTTGGTCAACCCGGCCTTAATCGATAAACATGCCAGGGATGACAGGCCAAGTCGAATGAGGCTTGTTCTGGAGAGTTCCAAGCAAATGGGTAAGCCCATTTTATTTGCAACGCTTATTATTATGATGGCTTTTGTGCCGATTTATGCCTTTCAGGGGGTTGCCGGTAAGCTCTTTCACCCGTTGGCCTTTACCATGAACTTTGCCCTGCTGGGAGCGGTGTTGATTAGCTTAACCATTATTCCGGTTCTGGTTGGATTTTTCATGACCCGAAAATCCATGGTCAATCCGGATAAGGCCATGGGGCATGATGGCGGGGACAGCGGTGTGATCAAGTTTATTCACCGACTTTATGATCCCTTGATCCGGTGGTCACTGGAAAACCCCGTACCCACAATTACTTTCTCGCTGGCAGCTTTAGCCGCGGCCATCATCCTGTTTACCCATATCGGGTCGGAATTTTTGCCTCCCTTGGAAGAAGGGAATATCTGGCTGCGGGCCACGATTATTCCCACATCGGTCTCTTTGGAGGGGGCTGTGAGTACGGCCAGCCAGATTCGCCATATCATTATGAAGTATCCAGAGATTAAAAATGTGACCAGCCAGGTCGGAAGCCCGGATGATGGTACGGATCCCAATTTATTCAGTAATATTGAATGCCTGGTTGACTTAAAACCGTTTAAAGACTGGCGCCCCCAGTTTCATGGGAATAAGGTCGAACTCATTAGCGCCATGAATAAAGATTTATCGAGAATTCCCAATGTGCTTTACAATTTCTCCCAGTATATTCAAGATAACGTTGATGAAGCCATCTCCGGTGCCAAAGGGAATCTGGGGATTAAGATTTATGGGCCGGATCTTTACACGCTCCAGCAGCTAGGCGATAAAATTGGCTCCCTCATCAATGCAGTCCCCGGAATGGTGGACGTTGCGGATCTTAAGCAGACAGGGCAACCGCAGTATCAAGTGGTCATTGATCGGGATGAAGCTGATCGGTATGGGATTAACGTTTCCGATATTCAGCGGTTGGTTGAAGAGGCCATCGGCGGAAAAGTGGCGACCCAGCTCATTGATGGCGAAAAACGATTTAATATTCTGGTGCGTGCTGAAAAGGGGTTTCGAAACAGCCAAAAAGCCCTTGATTCTCTTTTAATTGATCCTCCCGGCCCAATTGGTCCGATTCCGCTTTCGCAAGTTGCTCATATTGTGGTCAGTAACGGCGCTACGATGATTAACCGGGAAAACAACTCTCGTCTGATGATTATTAAAGCCAATGTCCGTGGGCGGGATTTAGGGTCTGCCGTTCAGGAAGCCCAAAAGAAAATCAAATCGATGGTTAAAATCCCTTCCGGCTATCAAATCAAATGGGGCGGTCAATACGAATACCAACAGGAATCCAATCAGCGGATGCTCTTTGTGGTCCCCCTGTCAATCTTTATGATCTTCTGCTTATTGGCCTTTGCCTTCCGCTCTGTTTCCAATGCCCTGTTGATTTTATCAGCCGTTCCATTAAGCATTATCGGGGGCATTGTCGGACTATATATAACCCATACGTACTTTAGCATTTCAGCAGGCGTTGGCTTTATTGCCTTGTTTGGCGTAGCGGTTCAGAATGGCGTCATTTTAATCAGCAATATCAACTTTTTACGGGATCACCATGCATTATCGGTGAAAGAAGCCGTTTATGAAGGCACTTCAACGAGGATGCGTCCTGTCTTGATGACTGCTACTGTTGCCATTTTAGGCCTGCTGCCGGCAGCGCTCTCTAACGGTATTGGCGCCCAAAGCCAGAAGCCTTTTGCCATTGTCATTATCGGTGGTTTGGTTTCCTCAACCTTTTTAACCTTACTGGTCTTACCAACGTTATATAATATCGTTGTGAAAGACAAAAAAACGGTGGCGTTCCCGGTTGATGGTGAGACATTGGATGTTGAGCCTGTTTAACCCCTTTGGCCTTCATTTATAACGGAGGCTGGAAACGAGAGGCAATGACGATTCGGCGGTATCTAGTGAAGTTGTTTCTTTGCGGCATGGTCGTATTAACGATGCCAACCGTTACCTTTGCCCAACAACCATCCGAAGTCCAAGCGCCACAGCAAACCTCTCAACTGCTGACCTTATCACAAGCCTTAAAGCTGGCGGATGAAAACAACCCTAAATTGCTGGCAGCCCGCAAAACAATCCCTTTAAGTCAGCAGGATATCAAAATCGCCAATGAGATTCCAAATCCTCAAGCTTTTTACCAATGGACCTGGGGGACTCAGTACCGGCTTGATGGGCAGCCGGATATTGCCGGTATTAATCAAACGGTTGAAACCAATGGGAAACGTAAGAAAAGAACCCAAACGGCTATCGCTCAGTCACGACTGACGATTCAACAGTATATGGCGTTACGCTGGGACATTCGCAATCAAACACGCCAGGCTTATTCAGACTATGCCTCGGCAGAAGCAAATTTGAAGGCAATTGATGCTCAAGCAGCCCTACTTCAAACATTGGTGGATATTGCCAATAAACGATTCCAGGCGGGGTCATCTCCTGAAGGCGATGTGATTCAGGCAGAGCTGGCTTTAGAGCAAACTGACACACAACGGGAACAAGCCCTGGGTCAATTAAATCAAGCGAAAACCCATTTAAATGCCCTTATTGGCAACCCGCAAGGGCAAAAAGAAATTCTTGATTTGGGTGTATTTGACTTGGGAAATGTGGGAACAGAGCTTGCACCCTTACCGGAGGAAGGGCTTCCAAGTATCGAAAATATGGTTTCAAAGGCGCTTGAGTCCAGACCGGATCTCAAAGCCGCAATTGAACAAGTCAAGGTCAATGAAGGCCAGCTTTCTCAAGAAAAGGCCAAGCAAATTCCCGACGTCCAATTTGCGTTGATGTATTTATATTCCTATACCCCTAACCCTTACTCCCCGGTGAATATTAAAAAGTATTTTGATGGGCCTTCCGCTGGGGCTACGTTTGATTTACCTGTATTTCACCATCAACAGGCTGAGATTCGTAAAGCCCGCACGGCCATCTATCAATCACAACTGAGCTCTCAGGCCCTGATTAAGCAAATTTTAAACGATATCAGTATGGCTTATTCGGAACTAAAAGTTGCCAAACAAAACATTGATATCTATAAGTCAAAGCTTTTACCGGAGTCCTCTGATGTGGTCCATTTAACCCAGGAAAGCTATCAATATGGAAGAAGCCCTTTATCTAACGTTATTTTAGCTCAGCAAGCCGATCAACAACTCCGACAAAGTTATGTCCAGGCAATTACAGATTATCATAACGCTTGGAAGGACTTGGAGACTGCTGTTGGAACACCCTTAATGTGATGGTGGATCAAGCACAATGAGGCATTTGAACGCTATCTTTCAGGGTGACTGGAGATTCATTCGCCAATCGATGATTTGTCTGACCATCTTGTCTTTAATCAGTTCTACTGCCTTTGCTGAAACCTTAACGCCAGACAGTGAACCAGTAACATTAATGAGTTTGTCTGACGCCTTGAATATGGCCGATCAATACAATTTTCAGCTTCAAGCCAACAAAAAAAATATTGATTTAGGGCAAACCGATATCCGAATTGCGGGCGAAATCCCAAACCCGCAGTTTCAGATTCAAATGGTTTACGGCAATATCTACCGGGTTGCCGCAAGTCCTAACCAACAAAATATTAACCATGTGATTGAAACGGCCGGTAAACGGCGAAAGCGGGTTGATGCGGCGAAAGCAGCTCTTCAGGTGACCCAATATCAATTTGAAACCCAGCGCTGGGATATTCGTTATCAGACCAAGCAGGCCTATTCGGATTACGATGCAGCCATTGCCAATCTTGCGGCCATTGAGGCGCAAGCAAGCTTACTTAAAACCATGGTGGATATTGCTCGTAAACGATTTAAAGCAGGAGCCGTTCCAGAATCAGAAGTTCTACAAGCAAAATTGGCTCTGTCTCAGCTTAAAACCCAGCGTAGGCAAGCTGTTGGTCAGGTTGAACAGGCCAAATATCACCTCAATACCCTTTTGGGTAACCCGCCCCAGGCGTATCAATTGAGTGACTTAGGGGTATTTTCACTTCAATCTACCAAGAGTGATGTTGCGCCTTTACCCAGTAAGCCCCTCCCGGATTTGGCGACACTACTCCAGAAGGCCCAGAATAGTCGTTTGGATCTGAAAGCCCTTGTTTCTCAAGTCACTGTCAATGAGAAGCAGCTACGTCTGGTTCAGGCTCAGAAAATACCGGATTTACAATTTGCCGGTGGTTATCTCTATAACCACGCCCCTTACCCCTATTCCCCAGTCAATTACAAGGCTTATTTTCATGGTCCCATGTTTCAAATTGGGGCGAATCTACCGCTCTATCATAATCAGCAGGCTGAGACCAAAAAAGCTCAAATTGCGGTGGTGCAAGCCAAGGTACAGGTGGATGCCTTGAAAAAGCAGATTCAAGAAGATGTGATCACGGCTTATCAGGGCATTGTGGCTGCTCAAGAGAACATTAAGCTTTACGAGGATAACTTGTTGCCTCATTCGACTGAGGTGGTCCACTTGGCCCAGGAAAGC
>JANWKX010000111.1 GCA_025451145.1 Vampirovibrionales bacterium | reverse complement strand
GTTATCGGCTACTGAGGTTTCCAACACCGTAAAGACCTCCGGACTGATGGATTCACAGACGCCACAAGCAATACAACCTTCTAGAATTTTGACATGCATGGTTTATTGTCCTTTGCACTCAGGGGGTAGCATAGTCCCAAACGGGTGAATTGCCAATCGTTCCCTTGGCTAAATTATACGGGTGTGGCCGCAAGCAGTTCATTGACCCCCATTTCACAAATGGTGGTGGTCAATTGATGGGCAATATTCATAAAGGCTTCGGCTTGAACACTATCAGGATCCGCAATAACAATCGGTTTGCCTTCGTCAGCATATTGCCGAACCTCAGGATTCATAGGGACTTCGCCCAGAAAGGGGACTTCAAGAAGCCTGGACAGCTCAGCCCCACCACCTTGGCCAAACAGATAGGACTTTTCGTCGCAATGGGTGCAGAGGTAGTAACTCATATTTTCGATGACGCCAAGGACCGGGATCCCGGCATTTTTAAACATGGACAAGCCCTTTTTGCTATCCAAAATGGCCACATCCTGAGGCGTGGTGACAATGACAGCTCCTTGTAAGGGAACCGCTTCAATAATGGTGAGCTGAGCATCACCGGTTCCCGGTGGCAGGTCCACAATGAGATAGTCTAATTCACCCCATCCGGTATCATTAAAGAATTGGCGAATGACCCGGTCTAAGAGGGGTCCCCGCCAAACGACAGGTTGCTCATCTTTGACCAGGAAGGCCATACTCATGACCTTGATATTGTAATTTTCCGGGGGCTTCATTTTGCCTTCCGGGGTTTTTTCGCTAATGACAGCATTTTTTAAGCCCATCATTAAGGGTACGTTTGGGCCATAGATATCGGCATCGAGAATTCCCACAGCAGCGCCTCTTTTTTGCAGGGCACATGCCAGATTCACGGAAACGGTGGTTTTTCCAACGCCCCCCTTGCCGCTAGAAACGGCAATGATATTTTTGATCCCGGGAATCGGGGTTTTCTTCGGAACTTTTGGGGCAAGAGTTTCACCGGAAATATTGGCATGAACATCTTTAACCCCGGGCACAGTGTAGGCGGCGTCGGTGGCTTCTTTTTGAATTTGGGCTTTTAAAGGGCAGGCGGTTGTGGTCAGTAAGATATCGAAACTGACCTTGCCCTCTTTAACGGCCAGATTCTTGACCATGCCAATCTCCACAATACTACGGTGGAGTTCAGGATCATTGACTTTTTTAAGGGCATCCAGGACTTGCTTTTCAAGGTCTTGGTCCGGGTTAGCGTGTTTACCAAACATGATTATTCTCCCTGTGGTTCAGGATTGACTAACTTTTCAATAGTGGATAAATCTCGTTCGATAGCCCCTGTCCAGGTGGACATGCCTTCTTCTAAATTATAAATCTGGTCAAACCCTTGGGCCTGAAGGAAATAACAGGCATCCAGACTTCTGACGCCATGTTGACAGGTCACTATGACTTTCTCATCAGGGTTTAACATCCGGTAAGCATAGGGCAGTTCATAAAGCGGAATAAGCCTGGCTTGGGGGATATGCCCAAGGCATTGGTATTCCTCCGGGGTCCGAACATCCACCAATTGGATTGTCGGGGCCTCTTTCAGCATCTGGAGCAATTGTTCCGGAGAGATATGGGTGATGGGCATCGTGAAGAACTTCCAAGGTCAGGCCACACTGCATCTAAAAAGTACCATAAAGCCATCAGAATTGGTATGAGACCTTAAGCCTATGGGATACGCTTAAAATCTGTTTTTTAGAATGACATCCCCGATTCAATCACGACATGGGGCTGACTTTGGTCTATGCTAAAAAGAATCCTAGAAGTCTTGAGGCTGAATCAAAAGATGGCTGCTGCGTCTTCTTCCCATAAATTGACTTCGCCTTCCAAATCCCCGGAAGTAATTTCAGGGATGTTTAATCGGATTGCCCAAACCTATGACCTCCTGAATGATTGTATGACGGGAGGGATGCATCGGGTTTGGAAAGCCCAAGCTTGCCAGGCGCTCCATCTGGAACCTGGGGCGATGGCCCTGGATGTTTGCACCGGAACAGGCGATATGGCCAATTTATTATCACGCCATGTGGGGCCAAAGGGGCAGGTCATTGGGATTGATTTTTCCGACCAGATGTTGGCCATTGCTCAAAAACGGTTTAGCCATATAGATAATATTCAATGGCATCAAGGGGATGCCTTGGCATTACCCTTTCCGGATAATCACTTTGATGGCTGCCTGATTAGCTTCGGCTTACGTAATGTGTCTTCGGTTCACCAAGCCTTGTCCGAGATGGTTCGGGTCACCAAACCTGGGGGATGGGTGGTCAATCTGGATACCGCTTCAGATTGTCGAAACCCACTTTTCTGGCTTTATTTCTCCTGGGTCATGCCGATGCTTGGGAATTTTTTGGCAAAGGATCGTTATGCCTATCAGTATTTATTCCAATCCACCAAGACGTTTGAATCGCCGCAAGGGATTCAATCGATTTTCCAATCCTTAGGCTTGGTCAATACCGGGATCCGATACTTTGGATTGGGAAGTGTGGCCTTGCAATGTGGCCAAAAACCTGAAGGTCTCTGAAAATACGTTTCACTTGGATCACAGACCTAACGGTTGGTCTTCAAATCGGTGAGGCAAAAAATCCTCTAAACGGTTTAGGGCCGCAAATCCTGAATATTCCGTATAATAGAATAAAGTAGTAAGCCCTTTTTCTCTGGCACTCCAAGCAAAGTTATTTTAAACTAAAATTGTTACAATTGGATGTTAAATCATTAAGAAATGGTGTGTCCTGCCGAAATAGAATCAAAGGTCCTGGCAGGTGAGCGAGTGGTACAAATTACAATGAATGGAAGAGTCTAGACATGGAAGAGGAAAATTCACAAACCGGTTTTTTCAGTAGAAGTTATCGTCAGCTCAAATTCAGCATGTTTGAGCAAGTGGTTTTAGTGGCTATGCTTTTAGTTCTGGTCTTAACGGGGTTGGATGCGTTAGAAGGCCAGCAACTGGGTAAAAATAACAAATTGACCCTCGCAAAACTCCAGGGGCAGCATGAGTTAATGGCTTCGACCTTTAAGCAAAACTAGCCTGAACCAGATTTTCCGATTTAAAAAAGCCGTCTCATTTTTTCGAGACGGCTTTTAAGCTTTGAGGGAGGCCTGTTAGAGCTTTTTGAGCTCACCTTGATAGATATAATTTTTCAGTTCGGCCTGAATATGCTTGGGATCGATTGAATAACGAGCTTCTCCTGTCTCAATAGCGGCTTTGGCAACGGCTGCGGCGACGGCAGGAGGCACACGAAAATCCAGAGCCCCAGGGATAATCTGGCCTTCCTCAATTTCCTTCTGGGTGATGAGGCCTGCAATGGCGTAGGCTGCAGCAAGCTTCATGTCATCATTGATGCTTCTGGCCCGGACATCCAAAGCGCCTCGGAAAATACCAGGGAAAGCCAGGGAATTATTGACCTGGTTGGCGAAGTCACTTCGCCCGGTTGCCACAATCTTGGCGCCAGCGGCAAAGGCTTCTTCCGGCATAATTTCAGGTGTTGGGTTGGATAAGGCAAAGATGATGGGATCGTTTGCCATGGAGAGCACCATGTCCTGATTCACGGTTCCAGGAACCGATAGGCCAATAAAGATATCCGCCCCTTTCATCACCTCAGATAACGTACCTTTGGCTTTACTGGGGTTGGTAATTTCCGCAATGCGCTCTTTGTAAAAGTTCATCCCGGATTTACGGCCCTCGAAAATCGCGCCTTTGGTGTCACAAATGGTGATATCCTGAGCCCCGGCCTTAAGCAGTAGTTGGGAAACGCTTAAGGCGGCTGCTCCGGCGCCATTAATGACAATCCGAGAAACGGCAAGAGATTTATCAACGGCTTTAATGGCGTTTAAGATGCCTGCCAAAACCACAACGGCTGTGCCATGCTGATCGTCATGAAAGACCGGGATATCTAAGACCTGGCTGAGTTTTTGCTCAATTTCAAAGCATCGGGGGGCCGCAATGTCTTCCAGGTTGATTCCGCCAAAGACTGGGGCAATTTTAGCCACCGTATCCACAATTGTGTCCACTTCCTGAGTCCGAAGACAAATCGGGAAGGCTTCAACGCCACCAAAGGTTTTAAACAGGACTGCTTTTCCTTCCATCACTGGCATGGCGCCGCTAGGACCTAGGTTCCCCAAACCTAAGACAGCACTGCCATCTGTCACAATGGCCACCAGGTTGTTTTTAGCGGTGAGCTCATAAGCCTCATCGGGGTTTTCACGAATCCGTTCACACGGGATGCTGGCCCCAGGAGAGGAATAAATCAAGTTATAAATGTAATGATCCCGAATCGGGACCTTGGTTTTCACTTCAATGACGCCATGATAGCGCTTGTGTAAATCCAGGGATTCAGCTTCTATGGAAGGAAAGGTCTCACTGGCCGGTGGGTCTATCCAGGCGTTGGTGCCTTCGTAAACGTAATCCATGACCCGGGCTTCCACATGGCTGGGATCAATTTGGGTCTGGGCAACGTTGGTTTCTAGTGCAGCTTGGGCAACGGCCCTGGCCACTTTTGCGGCAACCCTAAAATCCAGCGCCTTGGGAACAATAAATTCAGGGGATAGCTCATTTTCATCCACCAGGCCTGCCATGGCTTCTGCCGCAGCATAGAACATGTGATGGTTGATGTCCGTGGCCCGGACATCCAAGGCTCCTCGGAAAATACCGGGATAAATCAAGGAAGAGTTCAGTTGGTTGGGATAATCACTTCGTCCGGTTGCTACGATCCTGGCGCCAGAGGCTTTTGCTGCATCATATGTGATTTCAGGAGCCGGGTTGGCCAAGGCAAAGACTATGGAATCCTTTGCCATGGCTTGGATCATTTCAGGCGTCACGATATTGCCGGATGAAAAACCAATGAGGACATCCGCCCCCTTGAGGAGTTCTGCTAAATCCCCTTTTTTGTCTTCAGGGTTGGTGATTCTGGCCAATTCCGATTTGGCCCAATTCAGCCCTTCCAGGCGTCTGTAATAAAGTGCCCCGTGGCTATCACAGACTTTCACATTACCAACACCCACTTTTTTAAGGAAACGTGCTGTGGCAATCCCGCCAGCACCGGCCCCGGCAATGACAACGGATAGATTCTCCAGCTTTTTATCAACCAATTTCAGGGCATTTTGCAGCGCTGCAAACACAATGACTGCCGCACCTTGTTGATCGGATTGGAAAATAGGCAGTGAAATGGCCCGTTTTAACTTTTCCTCGATGCCAAAACACTTGGGCGATGAGATATCTTCCAGGTGAAAGCCGCCAAAAGTGGGAGACAGGTATCGAACCACTTCCACCAATTCATC
>JANWKX010000110.1 GCA_025451145.1 Vampirovibrionales bacterium | reverse complement strand
CCTTACGAACGGAAGCAACTACTACCAGTGACGGGTTCCGGCTGATTATGGAGTACGATATCCCGGACCTCCTCAAACAGTACAAACAGGCCCTCAATACCCAATCCCACCTCATTAATATTAACAATCCTTATGCTCAATCGCAGGCAAAATCTCATTAATAAGACCTCGTCCTCAACGTATCGCTTGTTAGAAATTTATTGGGGGCAGATCACACTATTTAGATTTAAGCGAATACACTGCTGCTAATACCAAATAACCGAAGCTTTCCCTTACGAGTCTTGAAAACAAGAAGCTTAATTGGGTTTTCTGGGCGGTTTATCTGTTTTGCCTTTGAAAGATTTCGAGCCGGGGGATTCCGAAGGTTTCCCCTTGCCAAATTTGGAGGGTCCACTTCTTCCTGTACCTCTAGGGCCCGGGCCTCCCCGCTGAGGACGATATTCACTTCGGGCAGGAGCACCGTAGGAGGCCTCAGGTTTAGTCGGTCCTGATTTTTGAGCCATGTGCCGGTTTAAGGTTTTTAACTCCGATTGAATGCCCTGTAGGGCTTCAGCAATGGTTTGCAGTACGTCATTTTCAATAGTCATTTAAGCGCCATTTCTGTCTGGAACAGACCATTTGTAATCTTGCTACTCTAACTTTAAAGCGTTAAACTCACAAGAGACAAATATATCAGGAATTGGAAGTATCCTGATTTGAGAGAGGCAGAGGGACCATGCCAATCGTAATACCGACTATCAGTGAACAAATTGCCCAGGAATTAGATGTAAAAACGGCTCAAATCACAGCCACTCTGAAATTGTTGGACGAAGGGGCAACAGTGCCCTTTATTGCGCGGTATCGAAAAGAGGTTACGGGTGGCCTGGATGATACCCAACTAAGACTATTGGAAGAACGTTTACACTATTTGCGGGATTTGGGCAAACGACGGGAGACGATTTTAGAAACAATCCAGGAGCAGGGGAAGCTGACGGATGCTTTACATGATGCGATTCTTCAAGCGGATACTAAATCCAAGCTGGAGGATTTGTATCTGCCGTTTAAACCCAAGCGACGAAATAAAGCTCAAATTGCAAAAGAAGCCGGTCTGGAACCCTTGGCACGGCAATTACTGTTAAATCCCAGTCTGGTCCCGGAAACGGCCGCAAAGACCTATATTGATTCAGAAAAAGGGATTCCGGATGCGGAGACTGCACTGGAAGGGGCTGGCCAGATTTTAATGGAAGAATTTTCGGAAGACCCTGAGCTGATTGGGATGTTAAGGCAATTCCTATGGAATACCGGGAGCGTTCTTTCCAAGGTGGTTAAAGGCAAAGAAGAAGCAGGCGTGAAATTTAGCGATTATTTCAACTACGATGAGGCGATTCGAGCCATTCCTTCTCATCGTGCACTAGCGCTTTTACGGGGGCGAAACGAGGGGTTTCTCAAGTTCAGCCTGGAACCGGCCACTACAAAAGATGACATTGTCAGAGCGACTGAGGGGATCAAAGCCCGTATTGCCAAACGCTTCAATATTCAAAATGATAATCGACCTGGCTCCTTATGGCTTCAAAGCATTGTCAGCAAGGCCTGGCAAACCAAAATCCATTCTCACTTAGAAGCTGAATTAATCAACCGGCTTAAAGAACAATCTGAAGAAGAGGCTATCAACGTTTTTTCTCGCAATCTTCGGGATTTGCTTATGGCTCCGCCTGCCGGACCAAAGGTCACGATGGGCTTGGATCCGGGCTTGAGAACCGGTGTCAAAACAGCGGTTGTTAATGCAACCGGTAAGGTCGTTGATACGGCGATTATTTACCCCCATCCGCCCCAAAATGCCTGGGAGCAAGCCATAAGCCAATTGGCCAAATTGGCCGAAAAACATCAGGTGACCTTGATTAGTATTGGGAATGGGACCGGCTCTCGGGAAACGGATCGTTTGGTTCAGGAATTAATCAAGCGTCATCCCGAACTGAAATTACAAAAAATAATTGTCTCTGAAGCAGGGGCCTCGGTTTACTCCGCTTCTGCCTTGGCCTCCAAGGAGTTACCGGATATGGATGTTTCTTTGCGGGGTGCCGTATCCATTGCCCGGCGACTGCAAGATCCGTTGGCTGAGCTGGTTAAAATTGAATCGAAAGCCATTGGTGTGGGTCAATACCAACATGATGTGAATCAAACGCAACTGGGACGGATGCTGGATACCGTCGTGGAAGATTGTGTCAATGCCGTCGGCGTTGATGTTAATACCGCTTCGCCGGCTTTACTCTCTTATATTTCCGGTTTATCTCAAACATTGGCCCATAATATTGTGGACATGCGAAATCAAAACGGACCTTTTCCAAATCGTGATGCCCTTAAAAAAGTTCCCAAACTGGGCCCCAAGGCCTTTGAGCAATCAGCCGGTTTTCTACGGGTCATGCGCGGCACCAATCCCTTGGATGCTTCTGCAGTTCATCCTGAAGCCTACCCTGTTGTGGAGCGTATTCTAAAGACCTCTCATCGGGATATTCAATCGGTTATCGGTGATGTCGATTTCTTACGACGTTTGGATCCACAAGAATTTACCAATGCGCAATTTGGTTTGCCGACGGTGCAAGATATTATTTCAGAATTAGAAAAGCCAGGACGTGACCCGCGTCCTGAGTTTAAGACGGCAACGTTTAAAGAAGGCATCGAAGACATCAAGGATTTAATCCCAGGGCTGTTGCTGGAAGGCGTTGTCACGAATATCACGAATTTTGGTGCTTTTGTGGACATCGGTGTTCATCAGGATGGCCTGGTTCATATCTCGATGATGGCGGATACGTTCGTGAAAGACCCCCATGCTATCGTCAAAACGGGAGATGTGGTCAAAGTCAAAGTCATGGAAATCGATATTCCCCGCAAACGTATTTCACTTTCCATGCGCCTTTCAGCAGGTTGATATGAAAATATGAGCCTGAGAAAATCGTATTTAATTTGGGTGTCATTATCCTATTAAAAAGCCTGGCTCAATTTGATGAAAGCCAAACTGAAAGCCCTTTCTATTGTCTTTGGAATGGTATTATTATGCTAGAAGCCTGATGAATTTGCTCAGACAGTAATAGATACGCGACTTGGAACATCCGAAAGTAAATTTATTTGAGGCCTTGGCGACTTTGTGCTAAATAATCGCTTGGTAGACGTGGAGGAGAAATGCGAAAGCAACGTGGTTTAAAGTGGGGTATCCTGCTTGCATCCGCTATACTGCTTTTTAATGCCACAGCCATAGCAGACAATTTTGATATGACAAAATTGAAAGAAGAATATCGTCAAGTCATCCAAGCAAAAAAACGCGGAGCGCCACTCCAAGAAGTTGAACTTTTATACCAAAATACAATCGATATGGCTCAAAAAGCCGATAATAGGACTTTAATGTTCCTTTATCAAGATTTAGTCAATTATTATTTCAGTCAACAAAGACCGGATTTAGTGGAGTCCTATTTATCGGATAAATTGAATCAAATCAAGGAGCGATTTGGTAATTCAAACCAGTTCTTAGCCTTAATCTATCATGATCTGGAAGCCGCATGCCGAACGCTTAGCGATGAAATATATTTTGGATCTATAAAATATTATCAAGAAGAGCTCTACATCAGAGAACTTTCCATACCACGTGACAATAAAAGAATCCAATTTCTCAAATCGATTATCTTAGAAATTGAGGCCGTTGAGCGTCTTCAGAAATCACTTGATGAAATACTTGCAGCAGAAAAAAATGATGCTGACATGCCAACGATAGAAGGGCTCTTCAAAAAAGCGATCCAAGCTGCAGACGCAGAAAACAATGGAAATTTAGGGAAATTATACGATTATTTAGCTCTATATTACATTCATCAAAAAAGACCCGACCTCGCTGAAATCAATTTGAAACGAAATATGGCCCATTTGGAGCAAAAGGAAGGTATTTCAAACCCATTTGAAGGTTATATGTCAATGGGAATTGCACTCGCCTGCTGGCAGCAACACAAATTTGAGGAGGCAGAATTTTATGAAAAAAAGGCACTCGTTGGATTAGAAGGATTAAAGACTTACGCTTGGAAAGGTGTTAGCGATGCTAAATTGGCTGAACAGATTGAGAATGTTCGGCAAGCCCTTACTAAAATTGAGTTAGATAACGTCCTTTTAAAAATATCACAGGCGAAAAAAAGAGGCGTTAAACCCGCCGTCATTGAAAATCTATACAAACCAGCCATTGATGAATCAACAAAAGGGAATACCCCGGCCCTTGGGTACCTTTATATGAATTTGGGAGGGGTTTATTTAAGAAACAAAACTTACTATAAAGGTGAAATCCTTTTAAAAAATGCGTTACCCATTATTGAAGAACGTTATGGACATAACAGCTTAGTTACGCAGGATCTTATAAAAGATCTGGCGATTCTTTGTTACCAACAGCACAAGCTCGAAGAGGCCAAAAAATATTACCAAGAAGCGCTAGAAATTTGCCAGAATATCACCCCAAGGCAGGATATATTGATCGGAGAATTGACAAAGTTGATTGCATCGATTGAGATTCATGAGGAAGAAAATCTTCATAAAGGAACTGCTAAATCTGAACTGGAAGTCGGTTTTGAATATTTTACACAAGATCAATATGAAGAAGCTGTAAACCACTTCCTTACAGCGTTAAATTTAGAGAAGAAAAACAAAGACCCTGCATTGTTAGCCTTAATTAATGAAGACATTGGTTTGTCTTATTTCTCCTTGGGAATGTCGCAAAAAGCAGAGCAATATTTAAAAGAAGCGTTGGATATTTCATCAACCCAGCAACCACCATTGAGTTCTAAAAAATTTTTCAGGTTAAATAGCGAGTATGCGAACGCATTGTTCCTGGCGGGAAATTATCCTGAGTCTAAAAATTATTATAAAACAGCGTTAAAATATGATAGCCAATTACCCAAAGCACAACGTGAATTTGTTAAATCGAGACTGTCCGCGCTATCTTCGATTGGTACCAGTAAAGATTACTTCTACTTGCTTGATAAAAAGTATTGCCGATGGAGTAATGGCACAAAAACAATCTATGTGTATTTGGATCAGGCACCGTCTACTTACGGTTGGTCTAATGACGATAATGAGGCTGTCAAAAATGCTTTCAAAGCGTGGCAAAAAGATTTAGATGGCTTACTCAGTTTTGAATTTGTAGATGCCATTAAAAAGGCAGATATTGAAGTTCATTGGTATACAAATAGCAATGAAACGAATTTCAATGCTCATTTATCTTCTGAAGCAACTGCAATGGGTTTTTCGGAATTAAAAATCGACAGTCTGCATACCATCCATGATTGGGATATTTATCTTCGAACGCAACTGAATGGAAAACCTCTTTCTAAATCCGTAATCTATGAAATTGCTTTACATGAAATCGGGCACTCAATTGGATTATCTCATAGTGATAACCCGCAGGATGTCATGTTTAGCGAGCATTATAATGATTTTAATCTTAATGGACCCACGATGAGAGATATTGCTACGGTTAAAGCGTTGTATCATACGCCACCTAAATATACAAATCCAGAAGGTGTTAGAATGAAGTCCTATATCAATTGGGATTTTAATATTGATTCTCCCCATGTGCCTGGTTATTGGTTCTAATCGCTATTTTATAATAATGTTCCATCAGGATTTATGGTTGGCTATGCCGTTTTTCCTGTTGGAGCCTTAGCCACCATAAGTGGTATTTTGGCAATGGGTTTTGCTTCAACCCTCACCTTTAAGGCCTTCAATAAACTTTTCGGCAATCCTTAATTACCGCTCGTTTGGATCACCTTTTTTAATAGGGAAAGGATTCGGGGCTGGTGTGGGGGTAGGTTGTGAACCTGGTTCAGAAGCAGGTGGGTTTGTTTGTGGTTCTTCGGCCTTGTGGCCTATTCTAGGCCATAAACAACCGAATCGATAAGATGAAACTTGCATTATAAATTCTCCTTATTATCACAAGCATGTCAGCATAAACAATAAAACATGTCACTCCCCAGAATTGCCCTATCAAAAAAATCGTTAATTTTGAGGATAAAGCAAGGCGGCGGACTAACCTCGTCCGTTAAGAATGAAATTACCTGGGTGGGATATTCCCATGGGAATAAATAGAAATCTGAATATCAATGCGGTTATTGGCATCCCACCTCATCAAAAAAGAAAAATATCCACAGAGGCTGTGTAATTGTCTCATTGGCTTTTTCTTAGGTGATATCGAAACTGTAATGAGTTCGAAAATATTCGTCTGTTCCAAAAGGGGGGGTGAAAACTGTTTCATGAGGCCTCCAAATCACTAATGTAAAGAGATCTACAGATGGATAGAATTTTTTGAACCAATATGTTAAACTGGTATTAAACTAGTTTAAAGGATCTATCATGGCAAAGAAAAAAGAAGTCGGTGCCTTTGAAGCCAAAACGCATTTTTCAAGTTTGCTTGAAGAGGTTGTGCAAGGTCATGAGGTGACTATCACCAAGCATGGCCGTCCTATTGCAAAATTGGTCCCTGTGGAAAAGAGAAATTTGACGCCTGCTGAAGCAATCGAACGGCTTAAAACACTTCGAAAAGATCAGCGATTAGAAGGGCTTGATTGGAAAGAGCTTCGGGATGCTGGGAGAAAATATTAATGGTCGTTATTGATGCCTCGGTCGTTCTTGCTTGGTGTTTTGAAGACGAAGCGGGGCCTGAAACAGATGAACTGCTGGAAAATATTCAAGCTTCCGGAGCGATTGTTCCGTCACTCTGGCATCTGGAAATCACAAATGTGTTGCTTCAAGCAGAACGCCGGGGGCGAATATCGGAAGCCCATGTCGCAGAAAGTCTTGAAATGATTAATGCCCTGGATATCGAAGTTGATGAGCAAACCAGTCATAGAGCAGGGCGGGAGATTATTGCATTAGCCCGGAATCATAAGCTGACGACCTATGATGCAGCTTATCTTGAACTTGCGATGAGACTGGGTATGCCTTTGGCAACTAGAGATGACTTGCTTCGTAAAGCTGCGAAAAAATCAGGACTGAGTGTTTTACCTGGATAGAATAGCGGTGTATTCCCATGGCTGACTATTACATCGAATCATGGAGGCTCTATTTTCGATAGACGAATTAAGGGGTTATCGCATGAGGAGTTTCAAAAATTCTATGGTGATGAGCAGGATTGCCTGGAAGTTATCCGGCAGAAGAAGTGCCGGTAGTTTACCCGATTCGCACCGGCGACGAACAGTTTTAGATGAAACATTTAAACGTGTTGCAAGTTTAGAAATTGAGAAGAAGCAATGTTGTACATGTCCAAGTTTTGTCCAAGTTCGATTGTTCGACCTTACACCTGATTGAGATTCCTCAACCTCTAAAGAGTCTTCTAAATTGTCTTGAAAATCTTTGCCCGATATTGTTTTGGGGTTCGGTTTAATGGTGGGCCATTGTGGATTTGAACCACAGACCTCACCCTTATCAGGGGTGCGCTCTAACCAACTGAGCTAATGGCCCATTCACCAGACTAATTCATTTTAGCTGATGAAAACGGTTTGTCTACACTTCGTGGAAAACTGGTGCTCCAAGTCACACCCAGTGCCATGAAGCCCATTGATGCCGCTGATTAAAGCAGTATTCTCGCCAAAGGCGCATGACTCACTGGGCTGATGGACACCCATGATTGAGCGTGCCTGGCCCCAGGACGGTTGTCTTTTCTCTGAAATAAGAAAGATCCAATAAAATTCTTTTTGAAGGGAAGAACCCCATTGAAATAACCATTGAATGGGAATATAGACTAAACCTAGGGTTCACTGGGGGGTTGAGTAATGGTTTGGAACAGGTTCCCTGGCACAAAATAGAGGTTGTCTTTTTTGATTTGCTCAAAATTCAACATCAGCTTTGCGTTCATGCGGTAGTTTTCACCAGAAGGCAAAGATGCTCGATTAAACACTACTAAGCTCTCCAGATGATCACTGGATAGTGTTAAAACGCGGCCCCGGATGCGCGTGCCTTTAGGTAAAACCAGGTTCAGGGCCTTATCCTGGACGGGTGTCTGCAAAGTAAAATACAGGGGCTCTCCTACTGCAAGCTGGGTGGCAGAAATGGCCGAACTTGGAGAGATATCCAAGGTAATCCCTCCTGGAATCCAGACGATTTGTTGCACTTCGGCGGCATTTTCTTCTTTACCCAAGAGGGCACGTCTATAAATCATTTGGGCCGCTTCCATTCTGTTGATAGGGGCCTTTAAGGCCAGGGCAAATTTTGTCTGGTTGCCCACAATGACGTGATGTGGCAACAAGAAGCCTGCATAAACGCTTCTGGCTAGATCATATCTGGCCCAGTCCGGCAAGCTGTCCGGTGCCTCACCATAGTGGGACAGGGTTGAGGTGATTTCATTGGGCGTGAGTTTCAGCCAGTTTTCACCCAGGGTTTTACTCATCAGGACACCGGCATCCATTCGACTCAAGGGTTCTTCCGGATGAAAATAACCTTCCGGGAATCCGGTGAGCATGTTTCGAATGCGTAAGCCTTCGATGGCCGTATAGGCCCAATAATTGGTGGGGACGTCTCGGAAATACGGAAACTCGCTGACAAAGGGGGTGTTTAATCCGGAGGCCCGGTAGAGTAACGTGATAAACTCTGCACGGCTAATGGGCGCATTGGGGTGGAACAAATTATTCGGGAAAGGGTTAAAGTAGCCTCTTCGGATTAAATATCTCATGATGCCCTGGTCTGGCTTGAGCGTGACATCTGAGGGGAGGGTAACAGTTGATTTGGGTTTTAAAGGGGCTGCCGTAGACGCTGTATTGGAGGAAGATGTTTCCGTTGGTTGAGGATCGCCCAAGGCCTTAGGTGACAAACAGGCCAGACTGACAATCATCAGGCAAAAAATGGATAGGCGGCAAACAGAAGCGTGAACCATGGGGGCTAAAAACTCCTTTGGATATCGTTAAGCGCCTTAAGGACCTGTGCTTTCGTGGCCTCCGGTGTGCCTGAATTATCGATGATCCGGTGGGCACGCTCAGCCTTTTTGGCTTGCGACCATTGCTTTAATAATCGCTTTTTGGCTTCGGTTCTGTCAATCCGATCGCGCTGTATCAGGCGGTTGATTAAGGTCTCTTCTTCAGCCTGAACGGTCCAGACTTCATCATATCGGCTTTCTGTCCCTGTTTCAAACAGCAATGGAATCAGGACCGCCTTGATGGGTGGTCCCCCCTGAGGAGCGTTTAGGAAGGCTTCAATCCGTTTCTCTACAAGGGGATGAACCATTTTCTCTAAGGTTTTAAGTTTTTCAGGAGACCCAAACACCAGATGGCGAAGCTTCGCCTTATCAATGCTCCCGCTAGCCGCTAAAATATCGGCGCCAAATGCCTCCGTAAGCCTTGATTTGAGTTCATTATCCTCTTGATAAAGGGTGGCGACCACCTGATCCGTATCCAAAACAGGGATGCCCTGAGTCTCCAAAATTTTGCCCACCCATGATTTTCCAGCACCAATGGTCCCGGTGATACCGATTTTATGAGGCAATGACGTGGGCTGTGTCACGGACAAGCCTGTCTTTCTCTTGGATGGATTTGATGTCTTCATTATAGGGTGACGGCTTCAGAAAGTGTAAAATCCTCTGAAGATTGGCAAGCTTTGTGTTTCACGTTAATGATGTCCGGATTAAGGCATGCAAAGGATTTGCCCCTCCTGAAACAAGGCTATAATAAACACAATATGCAATTATCGTTAATTGAAGCATGAAATCTGAGTTTTTTGCAGTAGAATCAGTCGCCAAAGGCGAAGTCATTACACTATTCGCCTTTGATGTGGGCTATGAGGTTGATTTAGCTCAAATTCAGCAATTGATGTCGGTCCATACGGTAAAACCCTTATCGGGGGTCAAGCAGAAACCGGCTTACTTGCAGTATACTCAGCCCCCTCAAATGGTTCCTTTAGGGGAGCTGACGGTGTTATCTGAGATGACAGGCGTGGTGGAGGCGACAATCTACGATTTTGGAGCGGTAAGTCTGAGCTATCGATTTCCGCTGCTTCATCAAGGATCTCCTTTGCCGCTATTGGATTTACCGGCCTTGAGCAAGTCTTTGTTTGATGCAGAGTTGGAAATCGATGCCCGAACGCGGGTCAATGACTTAGTGGAAAGGATTCGACCGGCCATCAGCAGACCTGCGTTATCTGCGCTGGTTGAGGATTATTATATTTTTGCGTTGACACAAATCAAGCCAGAGGTTACGCCCCAGGTGCTGCTCCATGAATATCAGGAGCTTCTGGCCCAAACCCTGCGGTTTGAGACACAGCCTTTAAGCCTTACTTTGCAGCGGGAAGCCCTGGCCAAATCCATTGCCTATTATCAGACAGATTTGGCGATTATCGATTGGAATGCAGCCATTCTGTACGATATCGACTATGAAGACACCGTTAGGGTTCTTGAGTTGTTGAATGTTGAGCTACTGGAGGCCAGATATCTGGATGCAGAACTGGATAAGCGAATTGATGCGTATGAGCATGTGGTCTCCAAAAACCCTGGCTGGGCCTTGCCGCTATTAAACCCCTATCGGCAAACCATTCAGGAATTGGCTGAGCTACAAATTGAATCAGCTCTTTTATCGGAGCGGGTCGATAACGCTTTAAAGCTTATTGGCGACCTTTACTTGGCTCGGATTCATGCTTTGGCCAGTGAACGTTTTTATATTGCCACCTGGGATGCCTCGATTTCCAGGAAGCTGGATATTATCGGCCACCTCTATCAGCTTCTGACCAATCGCATGAGCAACACTCAGGGGCAGACCCTGGAACTGATTATTATTTTGTTGATCGTCATGGAAATCTTTTTACGCTAAATTTATCCGGTTTTGAGCGACTCAAGGGCATGATTTAAGCGCTTTACGCATGATGTAATCATTTCGCCAATATTGGGTCCCAATGGGCGTGTCTAATTCACCCACGATCTCATAGCCTTTTTTCTGATAAAAAGCGATAGAGGGGTTATCTCGGTTGACCAGCAGTTCCACATGATCCAAACCGGTTTTTTGGGCTTCTAATTCAACTTGATTCATTAGCTTGCCACCAAGGCCTTGTCGCTTACAGTCCGGTAATAAATAGAGTTTATGGAGCTTTGTCTTATCTTCGTTTGGCAGATGCTGATAAGCAGCATAACCCAGTGGTATTGTTTCACGATAAATAATGATGTATTGGTGGTTTTCAGCCAGTTGGGCTGAAATTCCCTGTTCGGAATATTCCCGTTCCAATTCATGGGCGATAAACTCAGGGGTCGATATGTCCGCAAAGGTGGCATGCCATGCTTCCCGGGCAATGGTTTGAATGGTTGCCAAATCCCTGGGGAATTGGGCGGGTTGAATCTCCAGGAGCAAGTCTTGTGGGTCGGATTGAGGGGTGGGTATCGGATTTTGAGTCATGGAATCAGCCTCCCTAATGATGGATGATGTCCCTCTATCTTAACGAGGCATGACAGATCCTCAAAGTCATTTTATCCAACCTGGATTTCTTATTATTGTTTAAAATAAAAGTGGGGGTAAGCCACTAGAAATGTTTTTAAGAAAATTGGGGCATGGGGCATCGCCCCAAAAAAGAATTAGGGAGGGGATTGGGGAGGGAACGGCCCCAATAAGAAACATGCTTAGAGGCTTACTCCCAAAAAATAGTTTAAGCCTCTAAGAGTCCATAATGAAAAATCCGTTTCTGATTCAAACCACACACCCCTTGGTTGCCATTGCAGGCAGTCGATGCGGCTATCTTCAACTGGCCCCTCGTGAGGAGACATTTCATTATCAAGATCTCCCGCCTGAGATCTTCATCGTGGCTCAGGACTGGGCTTCCCGATTAGAAGCCTTGGGTGCAAAGCGAGTCT